>VFKD01000620.1 GCA_009885735.1 bacterium | reverse complement strand
TGATCTCCCGATTTCAATTCGTATCGATATGGATGGAGACTGTGTCACGCATCGCAGCCTTGCGCTCCTCCAACTCCGCTACGGTTTTGGGCCAATCGCCCTTCAGCAGCCGGCTCAAGCCCCGGTCTGCCAGGAGCTTCCCGTGAGTTTGGCATGTCGGGCAGTAGTTACATTCGTTCTCGGCATAGACGATGTGCTGCACTTCCGCGCCGCAGCGAGGGCAGGGCTGTCCGTACTTGCCGTGGACCGCCATGTCCGGACGAAATGCCGTCACCTTGCTCGGGAAACCGTTGCCGCATTCTGCTCGCAGGCGCTCGGTCCAAGTTTGGATCAAGCTTTGTGTGGCGTCGAAGAGTCTGGCACATTCTGCGTCAGTGAGGCGCGAGGTCCATCTGATGGGAGAAAGCTGGGCGGCGTGCAGAATCTCATCCGAATAGGAGTTGCCGATGCCGGAAAAGAGCCGAGGGTCCGTGAGCGTACGCTTGAGCGTGTGGTTCTCGCGGCGCAGAGCCTCAGTGAATTGCTCAAGGGTTGAGGTGAGCGGCTCCAGACCGCCGCGATCAAGCTCAGCGAGGCTCTCGCGATGGTCGAAGAGGTGGATGGCCGCCCGCTTTCGCGAGGCGGCCTCAGTGAGAATCAGGCTGCCATGCTCAAAGTCGAATGCCGCAACCGCAGCCTTTCCAGCCAGTCGGGCTCCAGTCGGCTTCCAATGCAGCCGTCCCGAGACCATCAGATGGATAGAGACAAACCGCTCGCTGTCCAGCTCGAGCACAATTCGCTTGCCGAGGCGCGATACTGCCTTCACCTCTCTGCCCGCCAACTCTGAAGGGCTCGGAGCGACGGTGCGAAGCACGAAAGGCCCGTTCGTGCGGATGGCGAGCACCTGCCGTCCAACAACCCTCGCGGCAATCGCCTCCACGTAGACGGTAATGTCCGGCAGCTCAGGCACAAGCGGACCGCCAAGGCAATCGATGTACGATTGTTCGCAGTACATTTGGCAGGAACGAGATTGCATTCATGGGAATAGTGTACGACATGGCTTCGCGCGGACCCTGCAGTTCGAGCAAGCAACGAAAGGGACGAACATGATTGATCTCAGCACGCTGCCGATGCGCGTGGCGATAGGGCAGTTTAGCGAGCTTACCGACGAGCAGATGATTTTTGCACAGCAATGCGGGCTTTCGGACGTGCAGATGAATACACCGAAGATGCCCGGAGACGAGCGATGGGAGTACGAAGACTTGGCGAAGGCCGTTGCCAGAGCGGCCGAGTTCGGCCAGAGGCTCATCTGCCTCGAGAACGTGCCCGTGCGCTTCTACGACAAGATCATGCTTGGCGCGGATGGCCGCGAACGGCAAATGGAGAACATGGCGGCCACCGTGCGGAACATGGGCAAGGCAGGAATTCCCATCCTGGGGTACCACTGGATGCCGAACAGCGTGTGGCGAACGAACTCCCAGGAGCCCATTCGCGGCGGGGCGATCTCAAACTCCTTCAACCTCGAGATCGCGAATGAGCGACCCATGACCCACGGCCGTATCTATACCGAAGAGGAGATGTGGGCGAACTACGACTGGTATCTGAGCCGGATACTCCCAGTATGCGAGGAGGCGGGAGTGCGGTTTGCCCTGCACCCGGATGACCCTCCGGTTCCCATGTTGGGTGGCGTTGCTCGTCTGTTCCACTGCTTCGAGAATTTCAAGCGAGCGCTTGACACGCATCCAAGCCCCATGCACGGCTTGGACTACTGCCACGGCTGCTGGAGCGAGATGCGCGGCGGCGAGGGCGTCTTGGAGAGCATCGAGTACTTCGGCACCCGTGGGCGAATCTTCTATGTTCACTTCAGGGACGTGCAGGGCACGGCCGAGAACTTTACCGAGTGCTTCATCAACGAGGGCAACTCGAACCCGGCGGCAGTGATGCGCAAGCTGCGCGATGTCGGCTTCAACGGGTTTATAATCGACGACCACGTGCCGCACATGGTGAACGACTCGCCGTGGGGGCATCGTGGCAGGTGCTATTCGACCGGGTACATCCTGGGCCTCATGGATGCGGTGATGGCGGCGTAGGACGGAGGGTTTCGGGCTTGGATTGACCTGGTGTGGACTGGGTGGACGTGGTGGACAGAGTGGACCGCGTTGCTGCAATGGACCGATCGGTCCGAGCCCTGAAGGACCCGGCTGGTCGGTCTTGCGTAGGGCTGCGGGGCTTGCCCTGCCCAAAGGGAAACAGAAAATGCGTTTTGAACTCCGATCTGTTGACGAGATGCGAATAGGTATGGGACGGGTGCGAAGGGCGACGAGACAAGCCACCCTCCTGGCTACCCTCGTAGTGTTCACATTGTTGCATCGTGCCGCACAAGCATCGAAAGCTGGCGGCCTTATCGCCTTCATTGTGTCACGTCAGGACATCGGATACACCTCTGGCGCGGGCAATCTGTATGTAGTGAATACGGATGGAAGCAGTCTGAAACGGATAGTTACGGGTGGGAACTGCACCTATGCAGTGTGGATGCCGGACGGCAAGCGGATCCTAGCTGCACAGCGGGACCGCCTAGTCTCTGTGAAGGCGAATGGCACGGGGATGCGAACAATAGTCAGCATGCGTGGATGGACGTGCTATACACCAAGTGTGTCGCGAGAGACCGAGCGGCTCGTATTCGCAGCATCTCGGTCCGAAGACCAATTAGAGAGGCTGATAGTAGCTGGATTCAATGGCAGAGCTCCAAGAGTACTGTTGTCTCAGGAATCTCAACCGGGGACTGCGTTCGCCTCGCCATTCTTCGTGGACGGCGGCCGACGGATTGTGTTCAATGAGCACGGCAGCGAGGCCGGGTACGCGAGCCTGCACTCCGTTGAGGTGTCTAGCGGCAAACGTCGGCAATTGTACGGCTACGGCAAAGACGCAAAGTATTACGACTGCTATCATCCGGCGCTATCAACTGATGGGCGGTGGTTGGCATGCTACAGCGAGTCTTGGCCCGGAGGAATCTCCGAGACCACGAGAGGACGCGGAATCGTGGTCATGACATCGGGTGGCGGCAATGCGAAGCTGGTGATGAATACCACCGAACGGCTCAATGGCCTCTGCTGGTCGCCGGACGGCAAGGAGATCGTGTTCGGATCAGACGAAGGATTGAAGATACTGAATCTGCGTACCCGAAAGGTGAGGTGGTTGGTTCGGAGAGGCTTTGCGAGTTCGCCGTCCTGGCAGCCAGTAGGCGCGCCAAAGGCGAAGTCTCGGTAGGATTGGCGTAGGCCGGGCGCACCATTTGGCGCGGCGTCGCCTTTCCGCCCCGGAGGGGCACAACACAGATAGCCCATGGCAACGCCGTGGGAAACCGGGATTCGTTGTTGTGTTGACTGTGTGTCGTTGGCTCTTCGACTGCGGCTCGATACGGTCCTTCGACTCTGCCACGGAACGACTGTGGCAGGCTCAGGATGAGCGGAATCGCCGCGCTCACGGGGAGCGAACGGCGGTTGTCCAGCGGGCGCATTAGTGGTAGGCATCGTGGTGGTCACTCTCTGAATGGTATTGCTTCCGCTACATAGGTCCCATTCGTCTCATCTGTCCCATGGGACTTATAGGACGAATGGGACCTATGAGACCATGAACGACGGACCTATGCCTCCGCCGTTTGACATCCCCCTAGCCCACGGGTAGACTCCCCGCATCTCCGGAAGGGAGCAGCACCCCTCTATGGCCCAGGTGGCCGAAGCAGACGTTCTCCAGGCGCTCAGCGCCGTCATGGACCCCGATCTTCACCGCGATATCGTTTCGCTTGGCTTCGTTAAGGACGTTCGCATCTGCGGTGGGCACATCGCGTTCAAGGTGGAGCTTACCACCCCCGCATGCCCGGTCAAGGACCTGCTCCGCGACCAGGCACATGCGCAGGTGGCCGCGCTTGAAGGCGTCGAGAAGGTCGAGATCGAGATGACCGCCCAGGTGCGCGCGCCCGAACGCGAAGGGCCGCTTGCGCCAGGAATCGCCCATGTCATCGCGGTTGCCAGCGGCAAGGGCGGCGTGGGAAAGTCGACGGTTGCCTGCAACCTCGCCGTTGCGCTTGCACAAAGCGGCGCCCGCGTTGGTTTGCTGGACGCGGATATCTACGGTCCTTCTATCCCCATGATGATGGGAACGAGCGGCGAGCAGCCCGCCTTCGAGAACCAGAAGATAGTGCCTGTCGAGCGGCACGGCGTCCACCTTATGTCTATCGGATTCTTCCTGGAGGCGGACAAGGCAGTGGTGTGGCGCGGGCCAATGATCGGTAAGGCGCTCCAGCAGTTTCTGGGCGATGTGGAGTGGGGAACGCTGGACTACCTGGTAGTCGATCTGCCTCCCGGCACCGGCGATGCGCCGATGTCGCTCGCACAGCTAATGCAGCTCACGGGAGTGGTGGTGGTGATGACTCCGCAGGATGTGGCGCGCGAGATTGCCAACAAGAGCATCCTCATGTTTCGGCAGCTCGAGCAGAGCACTGGCAAGCCCATTCCGATTCTCGGAGTTGTCGAGAATATGAGCGGCTATATTCTGCCCTCTGGTGAAGAGGTCTCCATCTTTGGCAAGGGCGGAGGCAAGCGCGCTGCGGAGGAGCTTGGGGTGCCCTTCCTCGGCTCGGTTCCCATCGACCCCGCCATCTGCGAGGCGGGCGACATCGGAATTCCGGCTATCTTAACGGCCGGCGAGAGCGTCTATTCTCGAGCGTTCAGCCACATTGCGGGGCAGGTGGCCGCGCGCATCAGCACTCTCACGCGGTAAGCCAGTTTGAGCCGCCTGCGGACGCAGGGGGCGGTCCGGACTTGCGGGCGAAACCTGGAGCCACATGAGGGTAAGGATCGCGCACAGCACCAGGCCCTCGATGAGGGCAAGCCCGACTTCACGAATTCGACCCGAAAATAGTCTCATCCACCCATCCTGTCTGCGTGTATGAATGCGCCTTGCTTCAATCATCGGAGCAAAGCCCTGTTCAATTCAGGTGCGATGTGAGTCTCCAATCCATGCACAAGGGCGAGCCAACTAGGAGAAACCGGAGAACGGGTCGAAACTAGTTCTGTTCGCCCGGATATCACTCGCTGCGTCTTTGCGAAAGGACACCTCGTCATGCGTCGATCCCACTGCGGCACCCTACTTGCACTTTTTGCTGCACTCTCGTCATCGGCCGTAGGTCAGGCGCCCGCTGGCCTGCCTGCAGTTGGACCTCCTGAGACCAAGGAACAGTTTGCCAAGCGCACGCAATGGTGGAGTGATGCACGCTTCGGCATGTTCATCCACTGGGGGCTGTACGCGGTTGCGGCGGACGTGACAGGCAAGGACGGCAAGACGAGAGGCCTTGCGGAATGGCACATGAGCAACAAGCAGATGCAGGTGAAGGAGTACGAGAAGTACGCCGCGCGCTTCAACCCCGCGAACTTCGATGCAGCTAAGTGGGTTCGTGCCGCGAAGTATGCGGGAATGAAGTACATCGTGATCACCAGCAAGCACCACGACGGCTTTGCGATGTTCGACAGCAAGCTTAGCGACTACAACATCGCGAAGGCGACCGCCTTCCGCCGAGACCCGATTGCCGAGCTTGCGGCAGAGTGCAAGAAGCAGGGGCTCGTGCTCTGTTTCTACCACTCCATCATGGACTGGCATCACCCGGACTACCTGCCCAGGCGACCTTGGGAGGGCGACAATCGCTCGCCTGCGGGCGCGAAGTTCGACCGGTACATTGCCTACATGAAGGGCCAGATCAAGGAACTGCTCACGAACTACGGTCGCATCGGCGTGATGTGGTTCGACGGCGAGTGGGAAAACACGTGGAACCATGCGATGGGCATGGACCTCTATCACTATGTTCGCTCCATTCAGCCGGATGCGCTCGTGAATAACCGCGTGGACAAGGGCCGACAGGGGATGGAGGGCATGAACAAGTCGGCTGAGTTTATGGGCGATTTCGGCACTCCCGAGCAGGAGATACCGGCAAACGGCTTCAAGGATGGCCGCCTGTGGGAAAGCTGCATGACGATGAACGATACATGGGGATTTGCCCGCAACGACCCGAACTGGAAGCCCGCCAGCGTCTTGATTCGCAACCTTATAGACGTAGCGTCCAAGGGCGGCAACTACCTTCTCAACGTTGGGCCGACCGACCTTGGCGAGCTTACGCCGGAGACTTTGGACCGCTTAAGCCGCCTGGGCGACTGGATGAAGGTCAACGCCGCTGCTATTCACGGCGCCTCAGCCGGACCCATCTCGAAGCTTGAGTTCGACGGTCGATGCACACAGAAGGGTAATCGCCTATACCTCCATGTCTTTGATTGGCCCGCGGACGGACTGCGAGTGTCGGGCTTGTCGGCAGAGGTTCGATCGGCTTCGGCTCTGCTCGGCAAGGAGCGACTCAAGGTGACGAGAGCGGCTGGACCGGCTGGGACTGTGTACATCAGCCGTCCGACCAAGCTCGATCCCACAGCGACCGTGGTCGAGCTGCAGTTGGCCGGAACAGCGAAGGCTTCAGGGCACTTGCGCCAGGTGACTGCGAGCAAGTAGATGGGAGCGTCCGCGCGAGGAGGACCGTCGAAGAAGGTCTGGCCACACACCTGGGCGCCAAGGCCGAACCTCTCGATGACGTCCGACAACGAGTTTCACGCATGCCCGAGGCGGTACTGGTTCTCGTATGCGCCCAGCGAGTTCAAGAAGCAGCACTTCAGCAACGAGATTCGGGTGCAATACTCGCTGCTGCCGTGGAATGCGCTTGCTGGAATCGTCGTAGACGATATCATCCGCGCGGATCTGCGGGGGTATCTCGCCCAAAGGCATTGGATCGAGGATCTCTACGGCGCGGCGAAGGACAGACTTGCAGAGTATCGCGTGAACACGAGGAACTGGCGACCTGAAGCACGCGAAGGAAAGGACTATCCCTTCGGCCGGCCTAACCTCGTAGACAGGTTCTATTATGACGACAAACCTCCGACGAAGGAGGACGGCGCGAAGGTCAAAGAGATCATCGAGCGCAGTCTGGAGAACTACACTGCTTCGGGTTTGCGGGACTACTTTCTGGCGTACGGTACGGATGCCTGGCGAATAACGCTTCCCATCAAGGATCAGCCGGTGCCGTGGTTTCGGATGGGCGAGGTGCCGGTCTATGCGAGCTACGACTTTGCCATCGACAGTCCCGAGATCACCCTCGTAGTGGACTGGAAGACCGGACAGCAGAATCAGTGGTCCGAGCGAAAGGCGAGCGAGCAGCTCCACACCTATGCCGGTTTCGCCATGGCGGAGTGGGGCGCGACGCTGGACAAGCTCTGGATTATGCCGGTTTGGCTTGGAGCCGGTTCGCAATGGGAGCCTATCCGAGTAGATCCCAGCATTCTGGAAGCACAGAAAAGGCGCTTCGCCGAGAGATTTGCGGACCTTGTGCCGCGATGCAGGGCGGTGGACCGAGATCCCATGGCTATGGAGACGCTGTTCCCGATGACAGACAACCTGAAGGCCTGCGCCGACTGTAAGTTTCGCGCATGCCCAGGCTACTCAAGAGTGGCAGCGGCTGCCATTGAGCCGACACTTGCCTCGGACAGGGAAGAAGTCGAATGATTCCAACAAGTACACTGGATGCACCCATCGTGTCCTTCGCGCTTCCCGCCCAGGTGCAGCGCAATGGGTTGGCATTAGCGGTTGCTGGAGTGGGGTGCATTGCAATTCTAATTATTGGTCCAGCTATTCGTTCGCCCTGGAATACACTCGGGTTGCTCCTCGGGGTTGTTCTCGGTGGTGTTGGTGTCGCCGTCGCGCTTCGCAAGGAGTCCCTAATCCTCAATGCGACTGAGGCAACATATGAGTACTCTGCCAGAAAGTATGGTAGAGTGGCGCTCCGAAAGGGACTGATTTCGGATTTCAGTCGCGTTGCCCTTCGGCGTCGACGGGTCAACACCTGGGATGGAGGCGAGGCGGAGCGCGCTCAGCTCGTGCTGGAGAGCGACACCTTGCCCATCCAGCTGATGGAGACGGAAGACGCGGACCTGCTGCACGCTCTCGGCGAGCGTCTGGCGGCAAGAGTGGGGTTGGCGTATGGAGTGGCGGACTCACAGCCGACTGCAAAGCCAAAGGCGATCTCCGAAAAGTGGACGGCAGCGGCTATTTGGATCTGCATTGCCGGAATTGGGTTGGCAGTGGTTTGGCCCGTCGTTACCGGTCGAGCAGGGCTGGGCGAGCAGCGGTTTCGCAGAGGCGGGCGAATGGCGGACCGTCCGTCGGACTTCTACGATCGAGGCGAGTCATACTATCGCGCGCAAAATTATCCTGCGGCTGAGATCGAATTCCGGCGGGCCGTCACTCAGAATCCGTACAACTCAGAGGCATACAATATGTTGGCCTACGCGCTCGCGGACCAGGGAAAGCTCGATGAGGCGCTTAAGGAGGCTCGAACTGCAACCTCCCTCGAGCCTAAGCAGGGTTTTATCATTGACACTCTCGCTGAGATGCACGAGCGCCGTGGTGAGCTTGATCAGGCCGCAATCGAGTATCAGCGGGCACTGGATAACATGGGACCTCAGGACCCTCTCGAAACCCATGCAAAGTTTGGACGTACTCTGATTGGGCTGGGCCGGCTCCTTGACGCATACCCGCACATTGAGCTTGCTGCGCGGCCAAACAAGGGCGATAAGTGGAACAATATAGCCCGAAGACTTCTCAAAGTCACACCGTGGCCCGAAGGCGTCAAACCAAGCGTTGGCCCGCCGAGCAGGCCGCAGCCCGCACCCATCACCACCCCACAGATGATGGGAGGCGCGAGGCCTTCGGCAGGCGGCTGGGCTCGGTAGGCTTACTTCTCTCGAATGAAATCAATGGATCTTACAAGGAGATTTTTCATGACTCGACGGTTCTCGGCAGCCGGATGGGCTCTCATCGGCACTCTGGTCGTAATCTCGCCCAGCAGAGCGGATATATCGTTCGGCGGCAATGCTCGTGCGCTCGCGATGGGCGGCGCCGGACTTGCGATAGTCGACCGCGGCGAAAGGTCTTCACGCCTGAATCCAGCCTCGCTCGCGCTGCTTAACCGCCGAATGAAGGTGGGATATCCGGGAGTGGGCCTGCGGGCCAGCGGCATTCCGCTAAGCGCAGCATATGACCATCTGTTCGGCAACCCGAGCGGGCAGGATGCAAGCTCCTTGGCTCGCGACTTCGGCACGCGCGACTCCAATTTCGGCGTCGGCCTAAACTGGGGCGTTCGATTCGGGCATCTGGACGCTACCGCGACCGGAGTAGCTACGGTTCGAGTGCAGCCGAATGCGGCGCTCAACACCTGGGCACGAAACGCGAATGGCGATGTGACCTTGCTGACGGGCGCCGAGCGGGCAGACATGCTGGGCGCGGGCATCTATTCGCTGCCCAATATCACCGTGGCGGAGCGAATCTCGCCTCCAGGAAGCCCCACGCGCATCCAGGCCGGCGCCCGCATCAAGCTTCAGCGCGGCATCTATTCGCACTACATCGTCAACTCGTCGAATATCGCCAACAACACTCCCGCCACGCCCGCGCCCGAGCTTGGCGGCGGCACCACTCTGCAGAAGGACGGCATCGGCCTCGACCTCGGCTTCTTGGTTCACCCGCGAGACATTGATGGCTGGTCCGGCGCTCTTTTGGCCACAAACATACTGGGACCTGAGTTTCGCTTTGATGGCACCGACCGCAACGGCACTCCCACTCAGTATCTGTTGCAGCCTCGGAGCTACTCCCTGGGCACTGCGTGGCAGGGCAAGCGCATTATCGTGGCTGTGGATGCCGTGGACATCAACGAGGCGTATGGCGCCATGCAAGGGCGCCTTGGAGTGGAGTATAAGATCGGCCCAATAGCCCTCTGGGGAGGTTATGCTACAAATCGTGGATTGACTGCTGGATTCGGCTGGGGATTCCTGGAGTTTGCCTTCGGAGCCAAGGCGCCGCTCGAGGTGACGCACACGCTGAGATTCTAGCTTGGCTTCGCGTCAGTCCCACGAACTGTTCACGGTTCCGAGACTTGTTGCTAGCAAGTTAACGCCCTGCCTTCAGGAATCGTCGAAAGTGATGGGTCCCGGAAGGCGGTTCGATCCTGCCATGGTCAGGGCAGGATCTGCCACGATTCGGCTGTGGACGCGCTCTCTTGAAAGACAACTGGAAAACCGTTCGTCCTGAGCCCGGCTCAGCCGTATCGAGCCGGTGTCGAAGGACGCCTATCTTGAGACTGACCTGAACGATTTCGTGCGCTTCGACCCTTCGGCAGGCTCATGGATCAGGGAGGGTCAAGTCGACGGTAAGGCTGTCGACCGCTCGGGATGAGCGAGTTGGCAATGGCCAAACTGACCGTTTGTTCGCCTTCGAACAAGGTCGAGATACGTGATCAGGATTATCGACAGAACGTGGCGATGAGCATCCGGAGGTTTGTGCGAACGTTCTCGCGGCCTTCAATTCCCCCCTTGTTTGCAGCGTCGCATTCCGCGCATGCGCGGAGTGCATCCACAAGTTCGCGGCTCGACCACTTTCTGGCGGCCGCGAAATAGTCTCTCGCCTTCCAGGCCATTGACGTGATGCTTGCCTCGCTGGGCAGTGAGGCGGCTAGATTCGCAGGGAGGTTTCGAATCGAAGCGGCTTGTATGCCCAATGCATCCAGCTCTCGTGCTTGCAGGATTAACCGCAGTTGTCTGTTGAGAAGCGAAAGCAGCCTCCCGGCCACCGCGTGAGGCTTGTCTGCAAGAACCTCGGCCTGTTCCAGCAGGGCGAACGCCTTTGCGCCCTGCCTATTACCAATTGAGTCCACGAGTGCGAAGAACTCGTCCTCCGCCTCGGCGCACAGAGTCTCCCGTATGTGCGCCTGAGTGATCGCGTCGCCGTCCCCAATGTAGCACCTCGCCTTCTCGAGTTCTGCCTCCATCGTGCGCCGGTCTCCCCGGCATGCTCTTACGATCGCTGTTGCCACGTCGCGGTCCAGTCGGATGCCTTCCGCGCGTGCCCGCTCCACAAGTGTTCTCGCGAGCTCGGCATCGCCTAGCTTCTCGAACGCCACGAGCACGCCAACCTTGCGCACGGCATCGTCCACTTTGGCGTGTATCACGGTCTTGCTCTTGGACCTATCTTCCACGTGAGCGGCCACGAGCACCAGGCAGGAGGCGGCGGGAAGCGCAGCAATTCCAGTAGCCAATCGACCGGCGTCACCGGTCTTCTCGCGTTTCTTGTAAAGCTCTGCTCTGCGCAAGACAACCACGCGCTTGAGGCTGCCAAATGGCGCGAGGTAAGCAGCGGCGAGTATCTGATCCACCGGTGAGGATGAGGCGTCCAGGTACTCTAGGTCGAAATCGGCGCCTACGGGGTCCACGAGGGAGATGACTATCTCCCGTACTGCCACCTCCTTCGCCATATCATCGGCGCCGTGCAGGAGGTAGGCTCTATGGGCTGGATCTACATTCACAGCCGGTGCCTATGCGCCGGCGCCAGCCGGCGCAGCCAGAGCAATCGCTCGCCGATCCGCCTTGCGAAGCGCCTCTGACAGGGCCTTTTCCAAGGCATGCGCCTGCGTCACATTGTCTGGTTCCGCAACGGTGCCGCCATAGCGAAACCGCACGAACAAGACAGTTAGCTCCTGGAGTGCGAGTACAGCTGCCGGACAGGACGCCAGCCTCTGTGCCGCATGGTCTTGAAACTCGAATGGAGTCTGGGAATCGGACCGCTTCATTCCCCATCTGCGAAGCGAAGCGAGCGCTCGCGCGTACGTATCGACGATTTCGATATTCGCAGCGGCCAGGCCGAGGGGATTGGGACGAGATCGACGCCGCAGCTTGTCCAGCACTTCCACCTTAAGTACATAGGCAAGCATAGCAATGAAGGCGAGAGCGGCGACGGGCGGCAGCAGGCCATGGTTGAACAGGAAGCCCATCAAGCCGCCGCGCTTCTTCTTATCGTCCTCGGCCATCTCGTCCACGCTCTGCGCGCCCGCAGTCGCATCCACCGACACCCATCCTACTCCGGTGAAGTAGACCTCGGTCCACATGTGCTTGTCTCGCTCGCGCACGGTGTAGGTGCTGCCGGAGCTGTCGAGCGTGCCCTCTGCGAATCCGGACGCCACCCTCGCCGGCAATCCCGCCGCCCGACACAGGACCGCGAGAGCCGTGGCAAAGCTGTCGCAGTAGCCCTCCTTGCGGTCAAACAGGAAGTATTGAACCACGTCCACGCTGCTTGGGCTTGCGGGCGACTGCGTGTTGTAGAGACACTGTGTGCTTACGAAGTCTCGCAGTGCCTCCATCTTGGAGTAGGGGTCTTTCAGGTCCTTTGTAAGCCGGAGGGCAGTCTGAATTGTCTCCTCGGAAGGCTTGCTTGTGCCAAAAGTCAGATAACGCGACCGGATCGCCTCCGGATAATCTGTGGAGCTCTTCGCGAGAGACTCCGAATCCCAGTCCGCCACGCGAGATTCAACCTCGTAGTCCGTGGCGCGCAGCGCTGCTGCAAGGCGGATGCCGCCGGCAGCATCTACCTGGCCGGCCGGTTCGGGCAGCCTGAGAGCGCGTATCTCCGAGGCCCCATAGATTTCGTGAAAAATGCCTGTGGCCTCTAGGTGAAAAACCTGTCTGAATGCGTGTGACTTCGCTCCCACGTAGTTGATCGGGGTCTCGGGAACAAGGACGAGAGGGTAGTCAAGGTGAGGTCGCGCGTCGAACCACTCCTGTCCAGGACCGCCATCAGGGCTTGGAGCCAAGCTCGTGCTCTTGTCTAGGCTGTTGCGCCAGCCATGTCCCGTGTAGACGTCATACGTAGCGCCACGCCAGTTCGAGGCATGGCTTGCTTCCACGCGCATCACGACCTGCTCGCCGAGTGTTACAGGGCCTCGGCCCACCATATAGTCCGTAGACTCTGAGATGTTGACAACTCGCGTGTCGGTGGTGTTTTGGTTCTGCGTGTTCTGCATCTGCATCGCGCCGGAGAAGAGCAGGGCGCTGCCGGCTGCGCGCATCGGCTCTGCAGCGAGCCGTCCAACCACGAGCGAGCCGACGATGCACAGGGCGGCCAACTGGATCTGTCCGGCAAGGAATTTTCCTGCCGAAACCACTTGCTTCTGCGGAGTGGCAGCTCGAGCACGGAGGAAGTTCTCGTGAACCAGCATGAACACCGCCGCACAAACAAAGACAATAAAAAGAGTGACAAGAACAGCATCGCTGTTCATAGTGCCAATGAGGCCGATGAGAGCAATGGTGGGAACACAGCAGAAGAGCAGGCGGGAGTCGGAAGTGAGCGTGAAGCTCCGAAGCACGACGAGCCAAGTGAGAAACACTGCCATGCCCTTTGACCGGTCTCCGGCAACGTCCGCCGGAGCGAGAAATGGAAGGCTCTGGTCGCTGGCAATTGTTAAGAAGCAGATGACTGCAAACACGAGGGCGGCAGGAAGCTCGACAAGGTGCGAAGGAAGGCGCTGCTGTCTGCAGAGGAAGCTCACCATGAATCCCACCATCGTGAGTATCAGGGTCAGGTTACCAAAGCCGGGGTCTTCGAGCGTGATGTTCACAGCCTGCAGGCCGCACAGCGTAATGACGATGGCGGCAAAGTACATCGGCAGGCTCGCAGGAGTGGGCTGCTCCTCGGGCTCCACTTGCTGGCCAGCGGAATCGCGACTAAGCTGCGTAGTTGGCATCTCGCATTATCTCCGGTTCTAGTTGTCCGTGCTCGTGAAGGCGCAGCAGCACGGGTATTGCCCGAGCGCCGGACAGTCGTTCGACGAATGCATTTGACGACTGCGCCATGGGCGCGCCAATGTTGACGAAGCTCGATGGCTCCGCGAATACAACCACCACCTGCGTGCCATAGGCGGTATAGTGCGTCAGCATGTCGGCCAGAGCGACGCTCGAGCTTGCAGTTAGAACCACAAGGGTTGTTCCGGGCTGCAGCGGGCCGATACGCCCAACAAGTTTTTCTTCCAAGGGAGACGGATCGGTCGCCTCCGCGTGCGCGAGGTCTGCGAGTATGGCAAAAAGGTGCTCGGTGCCCCGGCTCGCCACATCAGCGGAACTGGGCAGATCGCCTGTCACTAGCCTCACAGAAGCGCCTTGGCGAATTCCCTGCTGGGCCAAAGAAGCTGCGGCGCGTACGAGGTACTCAAGTGTCGTTTGGTCGCCATCTCCCACGTTCGATCCGACATGAAGGTCCAGCGCGAGCACCACGTTTACAGCGCGCGACTCCTCGAACTCTATCACGTTCATCCGACCTGTTCGAGCCACAGCCTTCCAATGCACTCTGTGCAGAGGATCGCCCGGTACATACTCTCGCACACCATCCGGATCCACTCCGCTGCCTCGCGTGGCAGCGATCGGCAGGTCCCGAAATCCATACTTCTCCGAGCCGCTGTCCAGCAGGTCCGTGATCGTCTCTGGAGTCGGATAGACGAGCATCTCGCCTTCAGCCGGCACCTTCTTGGAAAATGAGAAGATGCCGAGCGGGTCCAGGGCGGTGACGGTGAACCCGTCCAGCCTAAATGCACCGCGCTTCAGGAGGTGTACGTCATACTCAGCTCTGGTTTCGCCTCCGGGCGCAGCATTGAGCGTCACTACAGAGGGTCCGATATGCTCCATCCAGCGCGGGAGGTGGTCTTGCGCCTCGAGGCCGAAACGCGGCAATCGGGACGTCGAGCGCACAATAAGGGTAAATCGTGCGGTTTCTCCGGCCCAGCCCGTTCCTGGGACTGTGCGCGAGAAGTGCAGATCTCTCAGCGAGACCATGCCCATTAGGTACGAAACCCACGGCAGCGCCAGAAGGAGTGCGGACATGTAGTAGAGGTTCGGCACGTTGACGACCGCAGCCGAGACGATGAGGAAGAATGACGCGAGAAAGATGGCCAGCCGCTTGATTTGCGTCATTAGGGTCGTACCATACTGGTAATTTGACGACTCAGGGGTCGCCTAGGTTACCGCCGCCACGGGAACGGGTATCTGCTTGAGAATCTCCTGAATGATCGCCTGCGAGTTCAGCCCCTTGATACGCTGTTCGGGCCGAACGATGACACGGTGGGCGAGCACAGCAACGGCGAGCGCCTTGATATCGTCCGGCTGCACGTAGCTCCTTCCTGCCAATAGAGCCATCGCCTGTGACGCATAGTGCAGAGACATCGAACCTCGTGGGCTTGCGCCGAGAGAGATAGCGGGGTGGTTGCGAGTTGCTGTAACCAAATTGACGATATAATCCTGCAGCGTGGAGTCAACATGTACGTCTCGAATTCCGTTTTGAAGTGCCACCACCTCGGCTGCGTTCATCACCGGCTCAATGCTGTCTATTGGTTTGGTGCGCACCTGGTCGCGGAGTATCCTCAGTTCGTCCTCCCTCCCAGGGTATCCCATCGACAGCCGGCTCGTGAAGCGGTCGAGTTGCGCTTCTGGGAGCGGATAGGTGCCGGAAAGCTCAATATTGTTCTGCGTGGCGATGACGAAATAGGGCGCCGGCAACGGGTACGTAATTCCGTCCACGGTTACCTGATGCTCTTCCATGCACTCCAGCAGCGCCGACTGAGTTTTGGGAGTAGACCTATTTATCTCATCCGCCAGCACCACGTTCGCAAACACCGGACCCGCGCGAAAGTTAAACTCCTGCGTCTTCTGGTTGTAGACTGATGTTCCGGTGATATCTGAAGGCAGAAGGTCTGGCGTGAACTGGATACGCTTGAAATCGCAGCCGAGCGCTCGCGCAAGGGCCTTGGCTAGTGTGGTCTTGCCGACACCGGGAATGTCCTCGATGAGGAGGTGTCCCTTGGAGAGCAGGGTGGCTAGCGCACACTGAATCGTATGGCGCTTGCCCAGGATTGCGGTCTCAACCATATCGACGACGCGACGAGCCTGAGCAGCCATTGCAGCGGTATCCAAGGCGGCGGGTCCTTTCGATGGGACGGCGGGATATGGAGGCTTGCGGCGCAGTGCGGTTCAACTTCGCCGCGCTGCGCAAGTATAGGGCGGTGCAGCGACGTTTGTCAACGCCTGGAAGGGACTTTGGCGCCGCGGTCGAGCATTGGAGTGTTTGGGGCCGCGCTCATCGAACGTGGACATACGGCGTGTGTGAGGTGGACGAGCGCATCGTGTGGTCGATGGGTAGAGCTTCACCCTATCGATTCTGCTCCATGTCCGTGAGGATGCTTCACTGAAACATTGGCAGCACGGCGCTCGTAGTGACGGTGCCGGCCGGAGCTTGCATGTCACAATGGTACATGTGCAGGTGCGCGGTACGCGAGGAGCGAGAATGGGTCGCGTCGATTATACGAAGGCGTTTTGGAAGACCATCAAGGAGGTCTCGGTCGCCGAGATCATCCGCGAGTCTCAGCGCTCGGTCGCATTGGCAATGGTTGGCAGCGAGAGTGAGCGCGCATCTTTGCTGCACGCGCTTTATCCCGGCGACGAGCCCGAGACAGTTCGTCCCTTGCTGCGCGCGTTCAGCGGCTCAACGGAGCTCGATGGATATCCGCAGGAGACAGGATCGTTCGACATCATGCTCTCTGTCAAGTCGGCGGTAAGCACAGATTCCCACACCTCGTACTGCATCGACGAAATAGGTGACTGGGATCGGGCGCGGGAGCGAATTCTAGACGATCATCCAGAGCTTGCCCTGGCGCTGGCCCGCCGATTTCCGGGCTTTAGGGAGTCGGTCTGCCAGCGCATCGTACACGACTGTGCGGTGGCAAACGCCGAGTTTGCCATGCTGAACGCCCTTCCAGGGGTGATCCCAATCATCGGCCCGCTCCTTGCCGGCGGGGCGATTGCAGACATCCTTATGCTCACCAAGAACCAGGGGATGATGCTCTTTCGATTGGCAGCCGCTCACAATCTTCCGCTGGACGCCAGGGCGCGTGCGCGCGACTTGGCGCCGCTGCTCGGAAATGCGCTTGGATGGAAGGCGATAGCAAGAGAGGTGATTGGCTTTGTGCCCGGTGGGTTCGGGCTCGTTGCACGAGGCGCCATCGCGTATGCCGGCACGGCGGCTCTTGGAAGGGCGCTCACCTTTGCCTACCGCACGGGCGGCAGGCCCACGAAGTCGGAGATTACGCGGTACTACCGGGATGCACTTGGAACCGCCAAGGAGGTCTCTCGGAAGATAGCCGGGTCGCTGGGGGGACGTCGGAGGCCGCGGCTGCCGAAATGAGAGAGGCGAGTAGGTTGTATCCGGTAAGTGTGCGGGTCGAAACGAGGAGTCAGCACCAGTTCGCGGGTCAACGTGCGATCCCATGTATTGACTGGCACGGGGTGCTCCTACGGCTGGAAATCCACGCCCTCGTAGACGTCAGCGAGACTTAGCGTGCAGCGGATTGACTCCAGGCGTATCACCCCATTCGTTCCTCGGGCAGTAGCCATCAGCCACAGGCC
Source organism: bacterium (assembly GCA_009885735.1). GTDB lineage: Bacteria > Armatimonadota > Chthonomonadetes > Chthonomonadales > CAJBBX01 > VFKD01. The sequence continues at coordinate 17,106 of VFKD01000620.1, read as the reverse complement.
GTCCGCCTGCCGAGAGTACTGCTCCACACGAGGTTCAGATTGTGAGATCAGCAGATATTCACGCAGCGACTCGATCTGTTTGTAGCCCTCGGACTTCGTCCCGCGGTCGTATGTCTCGGTGCTTGACGAGAGCACCTCGATGATAACCGTCGGATTTAGCAGTACGTCTCTCCTATTATCGAGAGCGCGAGGCGGACCGCACACGATCGTCAGGTCCGGATAGACGTACAGTCCGCTGGGATCCGCAGCCACTTTAAGGTCGTTGGAGTGTGTTCGACACGGAGTTCCCTTGAGCTGCGTTCCCAGCGCGATGGTTACGTTCGCTGTGATCGACGTATGAGCAAAGCTTGCCCCAGCCATCGCGCGAATGTCGCCGTAGACGTAGTCGCTCTTGTACGCGGCCTGCCGCTCGCGAACGAGGTACTCCTCTACAGAGACTGTGGTGGTGTATTCCGCAAGAACCTCAATCGCCATTTCGAACCTCCAAAGTGCGTACGGATCTCATCAGAACTTAACTCGCTCATAGACTTCAGAAAGGAGCAAGGTGCAGCCTATCGAATCGAGTGTAACCACCCCGACCAAACCCTGTGTGAGCGTGGACACCCACTGCCCGTCCTTCTTCCGGGTGAACTGCTCTACGCGAGGCTCGGTTTGCGAGATGAAGATCAACTCTTGTAGCGATTCGATCTGGCGATAGCCGTCTGATTTTTGGCCCCGGTCGTAAATCTCGGTGCTGGGTGACAGAACCTCGAAGATGACAGTCGGGTTCACCACGATGCCCTGTGATTCATCCAGCACATCAGGCTTATCGCAGATGACTGTTAAGTCAGGATAGACGTAGAATCCGTCGGGATCGGCGGCAACCTTTAGGTCGCTGCTAAACACCTGACACCGTTTTCCGCGCAGCTGCGTCCCAATGAGGACGGTGAGGTCTGTCACGATTGTTATGTGAGCGCGACTGGCGCCGGCCATCGCGCGGATTTCGCCATAGACGTATTCGCTCTTGTACTCGGCCTGCCGCTCGCGGACGAGGTACTCCTCCACGGAGACATTCAACGGGTATTCGGTAAGCACTTCAATTGCCATCTACGGCCTCCAATCTCGCAGTTCTCGCCGTCAGAACGTCACGCGCTCGTAGATCTCGGAGAGAAGCAGCGTGCAGCCAATTGACGCCAGCACCACCGCGCCGTCTAGTCCTTTGGTTGATGTGGCCACCCATAGCCCATCCTGCTTCCGCGTGAACTGCTCCACGAGAGGCTCGGTCTGCGAGATGAAGACTAACTCTTGGAGCGACTCGATTTGTCGATACCCATCTGCCTTCAGCCCGCGATCATACCTCGCCGTGCTGGGCGAAAGCACCTCGAAGACTACCGTAGGGTTCAACACGATGTCCTGATGCTCATCTAGGAGTACTGGTTCGTCGCATATCACCGTCAAATCCGGGTAGACGTACAGTCCATTGGGATCTACCAGTATCTGAACGATGCCAGGCACGGATATGCAAGGCGTGCCCTTCAACCGCAGATTGACTTGCGTATTGAGGTTTGAGTTGATGATGCCGTGCCGCAAGCTCCCGCCGGCCATCGCCCGGATATCTCCGTAGACGTAGTCGCTGCGGTACTCTGCCTGCCGCTCGCGGACGAGGTACTCCTGCACCGAGACTTTCTGCTTCGCGTCCGGCGCCTCTACAATTGCCATGTTGCACGCTCCGTTGCCAGGTACTGATGACTAGATCATATCATGGAATGCCGACTATCGCAATACCGTTGTGGGTCGATGTGTCATCAGGAAGGCGAAAGCACCATGCCGCCGCAAACCGGAATGCACTGACCAGTAACATAGTCCGAGAGCTCTGTTGCGAGGAACTCAACCACCCGAGCACAGTCGATTGGCAGGCCGACGCGCCGGAGGGGGATGGTCGCCGATGCCTTCGCCTGGTTTTCGGGCAGATGGCGGCCAAACTGGGCGTTGGCTCGGGAGGTGAGGATGAGGCCGGGCGCAATGCAGTTGACGTTGATGTTGTGCGGACCCAGTTCGCCTGCGAGCAGTCGAGTGTATTCGGTGATGGCGGCTTTCGCGGTGCAGTACGCAGCCATGTCTCCAGTCAGGTTGCCTCGCAGCCCTGCTTGGGACGACACGTTGACGATCTTCCCGCTCCTTTGCGCCTTCATCGGCCGAGCTGCCGCCTGGCAGCAGAAGACCGTGGCAGAGAGGTTCACGTCCATGATGAAACGGAAGTCGTCCTCGGGCATCTCGGATGCCTTGCCGCGCTCAATGGGCCGAAGCATTCCGCCGGCGTTGCAGACCAGGATGTCGAGGCGGCCCAGGTCTCGGACGATCTGCTCCACCATCGCGTCGACCTCCGCCTTGTTCGAGGCGTCGGCTTGAATGCCCAATCCTCGAACGCCGCGCAGGCGAACTTCCGCCTCCACGCTTTCGGCTTCGATTGCCTCGTCAAACTCCTCAAATGCACGGAGGTTGATGTCGTTCACCACAACGTGCGCGCCAAGGTCCGCAAGGTGCAGTGCATACGCGCGGCCAAGGCCTCTTGCCGCGCCAGTGACGAGTGCGACTTTTCCTGCTAATTTGCCTGCCATTTGTGGTTCCTCTCCTCTCATAAGTGCGATTCTAGGAAAGAGTATGGTCGTTTTGAGCGTGAATCCCTGCCTGAACAGCCGGCGAATGAATTCGCGCCTCACAACGGAACGAAGTCCACCTCCGTGGACTCACCCTCTGGCTGACATTGTTTAGTCGCCGGAGGGCGACTTTGTTCTGTACGCGGGTCGCATGGACGCCGGGTGGGGCAAGCCCCACGCCCTACGCACGGACGAACGCATTTCGCGCGGAGCGCGCCACGCCATAGGTGTGTTTAGTCCTCGGATTTCGGCATATTGTGACCTCGGAACGCGACGGTTCTCTGTGATCTCGGTGGGTTCCTCCCTTTGCGCACGTTGAGAGTGCGGTACAATGATCGCAAGATGCCGGCCTCAGGCGCGCTGAGGGCCGGCTTCGTGCGCGATAGGCGCGTGCGGTAGATTTGCAGAAAGCATCTGAATGAAACTGAAGCCACTTAGAAATATAGCGATCATTGCTCACGTAGACCACGGAAAGACAACCCTTGTCGACTCAATGCTGCGTCAGGGCCACGTGTTTCGCTCGAACCAGCACTTTGCCGAGCGGGTGATGGACTCGATGGACCAGGAGCGCGAGCGCGGCATCACCATTGTCTCGAAGAACACGGCCGTTCTCTACTACCCGGTCGGCTCGAACGAGACCGCTGCCGAGGCCATCAAGATCAACATTGTAGACACTCCCGGCCACGCCGACTTCGGCGGCGAGGTCGAGCGAGTCATGAGCATGGTAGATGGCGTCCTTTTGCTCGTGGACTCAGTAGAAGGTCCCATGCCGCAGACGCGATTCGTGCTCAAGAAGGCTCTCGGCGCCGGCCATCGAGCCGTGGTGGTGGTCAACAAGATCGACCGTGCGGACGCCCGACCGGACTTTGTCATCAATGCAACGTTCGACCTCTTTGCGAACCTCGGAGCGGACGATCAGCAGTTGGACTTTCCCATTGTCTATTGCAATGCGCTTGCCGGCATCTCGGGCATGGAGGCAGGCAAGCTGTCGCCGGACCTTCGACCGCTGTTCGAAACCATACTCTCGCACATCCCGGCTCCGCACGGCGACCCGACGGCTCACCTCGCCATGCTTGTGAGTAACCTGGCCTATGACGACTATCGTGGGCGAATCGCAGTGGGCAAGATATTCGCAGGAACCATGGTTCCGAACCGAACCGTGAAGTATCTCACTCGTCAGGGCGAGCACAAGCAGGGCAAGCTCACCGGCCTGTTCGTGTTTGAGGGGCTGAAGCGTGTGGAGGTCGAGACCGCGGAAGCGGGCGACATTGTGTCGTTCTGCGGAATACCGGACATCACCATTGGCGAGACCGTGACCGATGCGGAAGTCCCGGTGCCGCTCGCTATGACTCCGGTGGATGAACCGACGCTGCAGATGACGTTCGCGGTGAACACCTCTCCATTTACTGGCCGCGAGGGCCAGTGGAGCACGAGCCGCAAGATCCGAGAAAGGCTCATGCACGAACTTGAAACGAATGTGAGCCTCCGGGTGCAGGAGACCGACAGCCCGGACTCGTTCCTGGTGTCGGGCCGCGGCGAACTTCATCTGGCAGTGCTCATCGAGGCGATGCGCCGCGAGGGCTATGAGCTGCAAGTGTCGCAGCCCGAGGTGATCTATCGCGAGATTAATGGCGTGCTCTGCGAGCCCACCGAGGAGGTTACCGTCGAGGTGTCCGAGGAGTATATGGGCGCGGTTATCGAGCAGCTCGGGCGTCGCAAGGGCGACATGGTGAACATGCACGCGCCGGGAGACGGCCACGTCACGGTGGAGTACCGCATTCCAACCCGAGGACTGCTGGGCTTCCGGTCGGACTTCATCACCCTCACGCGCGGCACGGGCGTTCTCAACACGCTCTTTGGCGGCTACCAGCCCATCGCAGGAGATCTGGGCCTCGAACGGTCCGGTTCGCTCATTGCGACGGACCATGGACCCGCCACTGCCTTCGGCCTGAGCAATGCCGAAGCACGGGGCACGCTCTTCATTGAGCCCGGCACCGAGGTCTACCCAGGGATGATAGTGGGCAAGCACCAGCGCGACGGCGACCTGGAGGTGAATATCTGCAAGATAAAGCACCTCACAAACATGCGCGCCAGCACCAGCGACGTGGCAGTTCGGCTCACGCCGCCCACGGTGATGAGCCTGGACCGAGCCATTGAGTATATTGGGCCGGACGAACTGGTGGAGGTCACTCCAAAGAACATCCGCATGCGCAAGCGCATCCTGGACACCAACCTCCGGCGGCGCTCCGAGAAGCGGGAGGCCGCGGTCCGCGCATAGTTGCCGGGAGCCTCGCCCGTGTTACTACCATATTGTGGGCACATTAACCGGTTGGCGGAGAAACCGGTATCTCTTCGCGAGCACGGGTGTGGAACCTACTTTTCGCGGAGGAACCACGAACAATGCGAAAGATCGGGGCCGTGATCGACGTCGTGATTGTCGTCGTTGCGGCTGTGGCGCTCGTCGGGAGCGCGATCTCCACGAGCTCGTTGCGGTATCTCTTCTTCGGCCACTAGCCCGCCTTGGGCTGGTGGCCGAGGTGCTGTGTCGGGTTTGCGACTACACTGGGTGGTACGTGAATGAAGCCGTGAGGCCCGCCAGGGTAGAGGCATGCGTGATGGCGTTGTCCGGAATGAGGAGATAGGTCCAAGGCTTGTCGCCGTGCTCGCTGGCGTGTGCAGTGGCATGCTTGCACCACTGGAATGCCGCATTGGCCTTGGCCAGCACGTCTGCATCCGTCAACAAATCACTCTTCTTGGTCTCTACCAGAAGCTTTGCAGCATTCGTCTCCACCACGAAGTCCGGTTCATATTGCTTGTCCTTCAGATAGAGAGGAAACTGCCTTGGAGCCGGCTTGAACCACCTCAGGGCGCCGGGCTCGTTCTCCAAGACCACGGCGAACCGACGCTCCGCGTCCGATTGGAACTTCTGCACTGGGTAGAGGCACCTGGCAAATCCGCCGAACGACATTCCCCGGATGAGCAGCTTCTCCGCGACCTCGTTTCGATAGTCGACGGCTTCGTCCGCCGCCAATGCGTCGAAGCTGTTCGAGCGTAGAACTGTGAAGCCCTTGCTCACTTTCGCCTCATACTCGACATCAACTTCCGACTGGTGCTCCAACATCTGGGCGTGAATGGAATCTACTAGAGTTCGCCGATGATAGACCAAGGCATTCAGCACAGCCGCCTCGTCCGGCAGATACGACTGAAGCCTATGAACCATCTGTGCGGCCAGGTTGTAGAGCAGATCGGAGTGGGCCTGGTAGTTAACGTCCGACTTGTCCGACAGTCCGCTGATCAAGTAGTTTTCCAGGCGAGGTTCCGACTGAAGCAACTCCCCGCCCTGAAGGCTCCAGCGGCGATCGGACGAGAGTGATTGTACGAGCAGGTTCTGGTCTACCGGCTGCACGTGGATGGACCGCGCATCCAGATCAAAGTCACGATAGCGAATCGTTACCTCACCCGTCGGCTGCATCACGATGCGAGGGATACCAATAGTGAGATCAGCAATTCTGGCAATCACGTGGTGGGCAATTGTCGTAACGTCGACAGGCGGTTCAGATTCGATGCCTTCGAGCGCGCCTTGAAGCGGCTGACCGATGTCATAGGCTGCCTGCACCTCGCGAACAACCTGGGCCATCACCTCTGGACGCGTGAGATCGGCTGAGCGTGGAAGATACTCAAACTGACGGACGGTCTCGACCGTAATGTCCGCGACCCTCTTCTCCGCCGCAGTTGTGTAGACCAATGCGGCTTGGCGCGCAGGCTGGCCCGGCGAGGCAACCTGCGGAGTGAAGTTCGGCGAGACAGTGACAGTCTGCTTCCGCTCGATTGGAATGTCACGGCCAATCACCACTCCCTTACGAATGATGGAGTTCGGCTCCTTGGCAGCCTTGATGATTGCCTCAAACTTGTCATGCGCGACGATGTGCAGTGTGTCGACCGCATCCACGCCGACTCGCTTGCCGTACGGCAGTCGCAGACCGCGCCCAAGGGTCTGCTCTGTCAGTATCTCGGCTACAAAGCGGCGCAGCGGAACTATCGTATAGAGATTCGTGACGTCCCAGCCCTCGCCGAGCTTGTTGACGTGAATAACGATCTCCGGCGCTCGTTCGTCATGGGCGTGTTCAACCTTTAGCAGGCGCTCCACCATCTCGTCTTTGAGTTCGCCCTGTTGATTGCTGTGGACTGTAATCACCTTGTCCGCATACCTGCCCTCGAAGAACCGCTCACTCTTTATCAGCTTCTCAAGCTCGTCGGCGTGCGTGGTGTCCTGTGCCACCACCAGCATGAATGGGCGAACCAGCGGCACATCGTACTGCCGAGAATAGGTCTCCAACTGAACCTTCGTGTGTTCATGTACACGAACGCCGTCCTCAAGTTTGATAAGCTCGATCTCCCCGGGGGAGTAGTTCTCCGGCTTGAAGTCCTCTTTCGTCACCACCGCGGGTTCCTTAACAAACCCGTGCTTCATGGCCTCGGAGAGAGGATAGGAGTAGATCACGTTCTTGAAAGGAGCGCCGGACACGCCAACGCTTCGAGGCGTTGCAGTTAGTTCCAGGCCAAGAATGGGTTTGAGCTCATTGATCGCTTTGACGCCTGCGCTTGCGCGATACCGATGCGACTCGTCCATCAGCAGCACGAGATCATCCAGCCCGGCAAGGTAATCAAAGTAGCTCTGTCCAATGTATTCCGACAGCGTCCGGATGCGAGGTGATGCCCCGCCTCGCACCTCAGTGTTGATCTTTGAGATATTGAAGATATTGATGTGGACCTGTTCCTCCAGTGAGCGGAAGAGAGTTCGACCCGTGTCATAGTTATCGCCGGTGATTATCTCTGGAGGCGTGGACGCGAACTCTCCAATGCCCTGGAAGACATACTTCGGTGTGTTTGGAGTGAAGTCGGCGATGAGCTTGGTGTAGATCGTGAGGTTCGGCGCGAGGACGAAGAAGTGCCGAATCTTGTGCTCCAGCCGAAGGTAGGCGATGAATGCCCCCATCAAGCGGGTCTTGCCTACTCCGGTTGCCAGCGCGAAACAGAGCGACGGAAAGTCACGCTCGAAGTCCTCGACGGTTGGGAACTCCGACCGGATAAGGGAGAGCGCCTGGGAAAGATCGTGTCCATGCTTTGGCGGCAAAATGTCAGTGACGCGCGCCAGAATCTCCAGGGACTCACGCTGTGGAGCGCGGAGGCTGAGCCTTCCTGAGATAGCGTTGACGTGCCTATTCAACGGCGATTAACCACGAAGTACGCGAAGAACGCGAAAACACCTTAACGGCCCAATGCAGTTTGGTATTGTGCGTCGTTTCGATACGAAGGTCTCTTTCAGGGTTGTTGCCCTTTTCGCGTCGTTCGTGTTTTTCGTGGTTCACTAGCCTTGACCTCAACCACGAAGTACGCGAAGAACGCGAAAACACCTTAACGGCTGAATGCGAGAGGACATTGCGCAACTCCTTGAGACAACGATCTATGACAAGGTCCTGGCCCTTTTCGCGTCGTTCGTGGTTCACGTGCCGTACCTGCCCTGGCCAGAGACGATCCGCTCGGTCTCGAGTGCGGGGTAGTGTCCAAAGTTGACCAAGATGCCTAGTTGATAGCCGGTCGCCTTGAGATAGTTGATGGTCTGGGCCCGATACTCTGGGACAATCTTTGAGACAGCCTTCAGTTCCAAGATGATCTTGCCGTAACACACGAAGTCCGCAAGATACATCTGCCGAAGGGGCTGGCCACCGTACTCCAACCTGATCTCTTGCTGTGCGGCAAATGGCACACCTCGCAAGGCCAATTCAATACCCAGGCACTCCTGATATACTGCCTCCAAGAAGCCGCAGCCCATCGCGCGGTAAACAGCCATGCAAGCCCCAATGATGGCGTAGCTCTCCTCAGCATAGACAATGACCTTGCCCTTTTCGCGTTCTTCGTGTGCTTCGTGGTTCATTGCCCTTTCCTCAATGGCCTTGTCAACCACGAATGACGCGAACTACGCGAAGCACGACCATTGCCCTTTTCGCGTCCTTCGTGTGCTTCGTGGTTCAATGCCCTGCTCCAAACGGCTGTGATTCGTGGTTCAAAACTCGAACTCCGCTTGCGCAGGAGGCGGTGGCTTCGGTGCGGAGGGCAAGTTCGCCACCTGAAGGCTGTAGTCGTCATGCCCGAACTCGCACCGGTTCAGCACCGCGTTCGGTATCTTCTTCACCGTGAGGTTTGGGAAGGAGTTCGCACTGCCGCGCCAGGCCATGCAGCAGACCAGCAGGCTGCGCTCCTCGCCAACCTCCTCGCTGAGCGCAGCGAGCTGTTCGTGCGCCAGGGTCTGAGTGGTGACATACAGGAAGTCCCGCTCGGTGCTGTGCCCGTGCCGCCAATAGACCTCGTCGCTGGGAGCGTATGTAAACCCCTCGTGCTTGCACATCGCCTCGGCCAGCATCGCGGCGTTATACTCCTTGCTCACCACCCAGTTGCCCCATTTGTCCTTCTCGAGCAGGCTGGGCGCCAGCCGGAAATACCGAAACCCGCCGCCACCCTTCCAGTCCACCGCTTTCGTGATGCCCCCGGGGTCCTCGCCGTCGATCACCTTCCGAAGGCGCGGAACAATGTGCGTGTGGCAGTGCTCGCCCAGCTCCACCATGATCCAGCGTCGGTACATCTTCTGCGCCACCGCGCCGGTGGTGCCGGAACCGGCGAAGGAGTCGAGGACGAGGTCGCCCGTCCGAGTTGCTAAATGAATTACTCGCTCCAACAGACGTTCAGGCTTAGGCGTAGCAAACACATCTCCGAGGTTTAGTGAGAGTATTTCTCGCTTTGCCTCGAGGTTGTCGCCTGCATCTGCGCGTGGCCACCAAGTTGACGGTACAATACCCTCCTGAACTTCACTCAGGAACCGCTTCAGGCGAGGAACATTGTTGCCAGTCGTGCCAAAATATATGCGGTTGTCGTTGCGAAGTTCCGCTAGCTTGACCTCGCTATACCGCCAACACGTGCCAGGAGGGGGTAGGACCGTTCTGCCGGAAGGAGTACAGACAGCGTATAGGTTTGCTGAGTGCCCCGTGCGAGCATATTGAGCTCCTCGTTGGCCGCTCGTGAGGCTAATGGTAATTGGTCCTGAGGTCCAGTCTCCGCGTGGGTCGTTGTCCGGGTTTGCATATCGTCCGTCAGCTTCGTCTGTTCGGCCGAGTAAGTTTGGCCGCCATTCCAAGACGTTCTTCGCATAGACCAGCACGTGGTCATGATTAGTTGAAAACCAGATTGCGTTTGCCTGGACAGATGGTTTCTTCTGCCACACAATATTGCCAACGAAGTTGCCGCGCCCGAACACTTCGTCTGCCATTACCTTGAAGTAGTGAGCTTCAGTGTCGTCGAGCGTAACCCACAGCGAGCCGTCCGGGCTCAACAGCCGGTGCAGCAGCTCCAGCCGGTCGCGCATCATTCCGAGCCAGATGGAGTGCTCCAGGCCGTCGTCATAGTGGGTGAAGGCGCTGCCGGTGTTGTAGGGCGGGTCGATGAAGATGCACTTCACCTTGCCTGCGAACTCCTGCTCCAGGGCCTTGAGCGCGAGGAGGTTGTCGCCATGAATGAGGCGGTTGTCGAACTGGTCGTTCTCGGTAACGCGGTGCGGAGCGTGGTGGGAGAGGGCGGGGTCCTCAAGGAGGATGCGCGGTTCGAGTCGCGGCCTGTTCTCCTTGCCGATCCAGGTGAGTTCGAGGCGGGGTCTGCTAACGGCCACTAGAAGCTCCAGCCTTGGGCGGCCATGAACCCTTCCAAATTGATGCACGGTACGTTGAGATGCTCGCATACGTTTGGGATCTTGGCTGCATGCGGCTTCCATCGCTCCTGCGACACCACCGTTCCATGTGCCGCTTTAGCGCAGGCAATTACAAACGGATCGGCCACTGGCGTTCCTCGCATGCGGGCTTTCGTGCTTATTAACATCTGGAAGTGGAGGTTACTGAGTATTGTCGCAACGATTCCTTGTTCCTCGACCGTCGGGACCGTAAATATGTGTTTGTTGGCCTTACACCAATCAAGTACCTCCGGGCTTACGTCTTGCGATTCTAGCTCACGGAAGACCTCCCTCGTAGATATCAACAGTCCAGCACTCACAAGGGCGTCCAGTCTGGGCCAGATAGAGTGGAAAATAGAGGGGTAGAAGTGCTGGAGTTCTCGCAGCGAGCTCGTGTCGAAGACATGTATCATGCGCCTTTGCCCCGAAGGATGCACAGCTCAAGAGCAGCATAATTACGTGGCTTTACACCAAGCAAGTCCGACGCTTGCTCTACGCTAAGTCTGTTCCTGGAATGCTGCCGCACAACTTCCTGCGCAAACCGCTGACTGAGATATGTATTGAATGTGGCATAGTAGTTTCCTCCGGGTTCTGACGCTGATTGCGACACCCACCCACGAACTCTGGCTCTGTAGGACTGAAGGGAGACGCGGCCCTGATCGAGCAGCCTGCGGAGTATGACCTCTCGACTAACGGAGTACCGTGCGGCTAGGGCGGCAAATACACTATCATCTGCCTGGTCAGCATTGGGCGGAAGAGTTTCTGTCTGTTCCGAAAGGTCTGTAATCGGAACGAGGACCTCAGCGGCAATGCTGTTACAGAACAGCTCAACATCCCTCAACGAGGTTGGAAGCTCGTTTACATGTTGAAAATCATCTTTGCAAATGCCGTTCATTCTCAGAAGGATATGGGCGAGTTCGTGGAACAGGCTAAATGTCTGTCTCGACTTGGCGCTGGAGTTGTTGATACAGATTAGGGGAAACTCCTGGTCGAGCAGGCTAAGCCCTGAGATGTCCTTTTGTTTGAACGTCCATTTGAACACAAATACACCGGCTGCCTCGATCGCTGCGCGCCATTCCTTTAGGGCAACATCGTTGTCTGCCCAGGTGAATTGTGCGGGCAAGGAGACGCCAAGGGCATCCCGAATCGCCTGACTCTGCTCAACCACAGAATGGCCGACATTCAGTTGAATGCGTTTCCATATCTGCTCTTGTGAAGGATTGTGATCGTCGAACAGCTCCCTAAGTGCAACCTGGTATGCGTGCGCGTTTCTGATTCGCAGCCGTGTGTCGGGAGACAGGGACAGAAGGTCCGAGTCGGGTAAGGACCGGAACTCGTGCTGAGGCATATCTTCTGCTGGCACTTCTGGCATGAAGAAAAGCGCAAGTGGCCGCTTGTACACATCGTATGCTAGCTTCTCTAGTTGGCTGTAAGTGGGTGAGTCAGCGCCGGATTCCCACGCCTCGATGTCACTAACGGGCCGCTTCAGTTTTCTGGCGACATCGTCTGCAGATAAGCCGATAGTCTGACGAGCCCAACGTAGAACGTTGGGCTGTACGCCAGTAGTACGAACGATCTTCACGTTCTCGCCTCAGTGCAGCGGTTCGGTCGCAAGTGATATTTACCTAATTCGAATTTGCTACGTAGCTCATACGGGCTATGCTGTCCAAACCACCTCTCCTCAAACTCTACCGCATCTCCTACGGCTTCAGGTGAGACCTCGTACCAGTCTGCCACAGCGTCAATGTCCCGATCTGCAAGGTAGACCTTATAAAGGACTTCGGAGCGAATACCGGAGCGGATGTCGATAGGAGCACCGTACGAGCGATGCGGGTCCAGTACGATCAAGCGATCATGGCCCATTGGGTGCCACATATTCACCATGCCACTCTCGTCGACGTCCAGGTCCTTGAAAAACGCTTGTACAAACGCGAACACCTGCTGGCAGTTTGCTACCCTGACATAGTGTTCCCCTGACTCGAGCAGAAGCTGGACTCCGTCGGTCTGAATTCGACGTTGAGCAAAAGGATAAGGCGTGCCCCACGCTTCACGAAGTCGCTTCGCTGCGTCTCGTATCTCCTTCAGCGTCACTCCTGCCTTGCGGAACTCTCGCACCAGGTGCATCTCGATGAGGTCGCCAAAGGTTAGCAGACCGGGCTGCGCGCCGTCGCGGGCCAGAATTGGCGGGTAGGAGCGAGCAGGTTCATCCCCGGCACGCTTGTATCCGTCTACCCAGGAACGTAGCGTACGCGCGGGAACATGCAGAAGGCTGGCGGCCTCTCCGATGGTGTAGATGCCGGTGCCAAGACCAGGCTGAGTAGATTGTTGTGTGGTAGTGGTCATCGTGTTTCGTCCTGCTCTGTGTCATGGAAGCGCCAGAGTGTTGGTAGTATACTCATCGCAGGGTCCAAAAAGCGGAAAGGACTTTTCGCGCCGACACCGACTGGTTCAGCCTCCCCTCAACGCTCGTTATTACCTCTTCCTTCTGCCGGTCGATGGTGTCCTCCGCGTCGAAAAGCTCCCGGCGAAGGCGGTTGCGCTTCGACTCCAGTTCCGCCACCTCTCGCTGGGCCGCCACCTTCGACTGCAGGTCCGGCACGAACCGGGCGTCCTTCTTGCGCTGCTTGATGGCCGCTTCCAGGTCCTTGAGCTCCACCTGCAGGCCGTGCTTCAGGTCGTCCGCCCAGCGGTCGAGCTTCTCTATCTCGTCGTCGAAGAACCTCATGTTGCGCTGCGATATCTGGTCGAGCGCCTCCTGCTGCATCTTGCCTGTCTGCAGCGTCAAGGCATCCGAGACGGCAATGGGCACCTCGCACTCGCCCTCGACGCACCCCGGCAGGTCGAAGAGCCGCAGGCCGACGTCCGGGTGCAGTTCGTTCCCCTCTTCATCCATCACCGCGATAAGGAGCCTGTCCTCCTCCTCCAGCGAGGAGACCGTCAGCAGGCTGACGGCGAGCCAGCCCGACTTGCCAACAAGCGGCTCTAGGATACCCACCTTCGCGGAGTGCGCCGCAAGGTCGAACGTGAGTCGCGCGGGCGGCAGGTCCCTCTGCTTCGCGCGTTCGATGGCGTGCTGGGCCAGGGCATCGCCAAACCGATAGGGGCGGCAGCGTTCGGGCCGGTGACTCGGCGTCACCAGCTGATACTCACCTGGCGGCGCCTCGGGCCAACCCTCGGGCAGTGCGCCAAGCTGGAAACGGCAGCGGGCGTCATCAAACGTCGCACTTTCGCCCAGTTCGAACTTCGTCAGCCCCCAGAAGGCCCTCTGAATGCGCCCGAGGAACCGGTTGCTTTCGTCGCGGCTCACGCGCAGGCGGTCGTGAACCTCCTCGTCGAAGTTCTCGAGCAGCTTCGCGCGGGTGTCGTCCATCCGCGTGGCGATCTGCTCTTCGAGGTCGAGCTGCAACTGCCGGAATGCGCCGTCAATCTGCGCTCCGCTCCGGCAGGTCTGGTAGATCTCGTTGATGCGGCTCTCGAAGTCCACTCCGGATTCGAGCGCGCCCAGCACCTCGTCCGACGCGCCGAAGACGCCTTCAAAGAGCTGGAACTTCTCGCTCAGAAGCTGGAAGACGCGTACGTCCGCCTCGTTGCTGCGGTTAATGAAGTTGATAACCACCACGTCGTGCTTCTGGCCGTAGCGGTGGCAGCGGCCTATGCGCTGCTCGATGCGCTGGGGGTTCCAGGGCAGGTCGTAGTTCACCACGAGCGAGCAGAACTGCAGGTTTATGCCCTCGGCGGCGGCCTCGGTGGCGACAAGGATGTCGGCGTGGTCGCGGAAGTGGTCCACGAGGGCGGCGCGGAGGTCCACCGTCTTGTTGCCCGTGACCATCGCCTCGCCCCGGTGCTGCGCCACCCACGCTCGGTAGATACCCCCAGAGCGGTCATCCGCGTTTGTGCCGTTTATCGTCAGAATGCGACCGTCGTATCCGTTCGCCTTCAGCAGTTCCACGAGGTAGGCCTGCGTGCGGCGAGACTCGGTAAAGATAACCGCCTTCCGGTTCGCGCCCAGCGACTGCATCTTCGAGAAGCCCTGCTGCAGCGCAAGGACGAGCGCCTCGCCCTTTGCGTTCACGGTGATCGAAGCGGCAAGCTTGCCATAGTCCGCCAGCTCGCGAATCTCGTTGCGAATGTCCTCGGTCGAGCCGGCCTCCGGCCCCTTGCCGGTGTCGTCGTCAGTGGGCGTCGGCCATTCATCTATCAGCTCGTCGAGCGTCTCGAAGTCGCTGAAGGCTTCCGAGAGGTCTCCGGTCCTCTCGCCGAGCCGCTGGACCAGCGACGCAAGGGTTGCTGCGATCGCGTAGGACGACGAAGCGAGCAGCTTGCGAAGGACCAGAGTCATCAGCTTGCGCTGGCTGGAGGGTAGCGCATTCAGGCTGTCGCGTCGCAGGTAGTCCGTAATACCGTCGTAGAGTCGCTGTTCGTCAGCCGATGGCGTGAAGTCCTGGGTGATCGGCAGGCGATTGGTGAATCGTACGTACTCCTGAACCTGCCTGCGGAGTGTGCGATGGCACACGGGCCGGAGCCGGTGCCGCAGTTCACTCAGTTGTCGCTGCTCGATTGGCCCTCGCATATATCGTGCGCGGAAGGCCTCGATATCGCCGAATAGGTGCTCGTCCAGAAAGCTGACGAGCCCGAAGAGTTCGAGCAGCGAGTTTTGAAGCGGTGTGGCTGTGAGCATCACCAGCGGTCGGTGACTAACGGCCGCCTTGATCGCCTTGGCGATCTTGTTGTTCGGTTTGTAGACGTTGCGCAGGCGGTGCGCCTCATCGATGACAACCAGGTCCCAGGCGATTGCATGAATCTCGCGCTCTTTCGCCCGCGCGAAGTTCGGCGAGCAGATGACGATGCCGTCGTCGACTTCCAGCGGGCGAGCATATCCGCCTCGTGCCCGGGAGTTGTATTCTCGCGTGTCGATGATAGTCGATGGAAGAGCGAACTTGTCTGACATCTCTTGCGCCCACTGCTTTCGGAGTATGGTGGGCGCGATCACCAGGATTCGCCGCTTGCGCTCCGCCCAGAGCTGCATGATGATGAGCCCGGCCTCAATGGTCTTTCCGAGACCGACCTCATCCGCGAGGATTGCCCCGCGAGAGAGGGGAGAGCGGAATGCGAAGAGCGCTGCGTCGAGCTGATGTGGATTGAGGTCTACCGTGGCGCTGAAGAGCGACGGGCCAAGCTTGGCGATGTCGTCCGATGCGTTGCGCTTTGTGAGGTCGCAGGCATAGAAAGCCGAATGATAGGCAGTCAGCATGCCCATTTATTCGCCATCAATGCTGCGTTATCCTGCAATCATGGTGGTGCAACCCGCCGCCACAAATTGTCCGGCCTACGATCGTATCTTGAGCTGCCTCTCGATGAGGAGATCATTCTCGTAGATGCGAACGGCGGACATTTTGCCGTCCTTCACGGTTGCAATGATGACGTAGGGGTAAGCGAGCTTCTGGCCGCGCGCGGGCGGCGACCCTACGGACGGCAGCCGCACAGAGTACGTTCCAGTCTCGTTTAGCTCCAGAACGAACTGGTCGGTCTCGACCACCAGGCTGCGGATTGTGTTCTTCACGTCTGGGACGCTTGCGAACCACGCGGTGAAGTACTTCTTCTGTTCGTCCCTACCCGTTACGGTTGATAGGTCCGGCGTGGTAATCTTGACATTGTCTGCGTAGAGTGCAGCCAGCCGGGCAACGTCGTGCGCGTTGTATGCGTCTACATACTCCTTGGCTATTTCGTCTGCTCGCATCTCGGTCTGTCGTGCTCGGCCCGAGCCGACAGCCGCCGGGGTCACGAGACTGAGGACGAGCATAACGAGCACCAACCATCTATACTTCATTGGTGACACTCCTTTGAATCAATCGAGGTGGTTCATGCGTCTAACTCCTACGCGAGCACGGCAAATCCCTCTTTCGAGGTTCTAGTCTCAACAAGGAATATCTGATAGGGAGCGATCTGCCGCGCAGTTGCTCCGCGTAACCGGAGATTACCCGAGTGGGTTTGGGTTGACACAGCAGGGGTAAGTGCATCGGAACTATCGACACATTGGTGGAGGCTTGTAGTGACAAACGCAATGATACCGGTTCTTGCACTTCTCGTTGGATGGAGCGCTCCGCGTACTGGACCCGTCGTAACAGTTTCGCTCAAGGACGGCGAAGTGCTGGCAGACGTCGTGAAGGTGGCTGCGACGGCGTTCAGTGAATCCGGAATTACGAGGGTGGAGTTCAGCGTGGACGATCAGCTCCGGCTCACTCAGCAGAAGCCTCCGTATGAGTACAAATGGGACACGGTTGACGAGACCGAGGGGCGACACACCCTCATCGTGTCTGCCTTCGATACTGCGGGCGGCGCGGTTGCCAAGCGGGTGAAGGTAGAGGTGGACAACGGCCTTACCTTGGGGGTGGGACATCACTACAAGGCGGCGATCGCATTGCTGCGCTCTGGAAAGGTGGAAGAGGGTACTCTTGCCGCGCGCAAGGCCTACAAGATAGACCCCCTCAATCACGACTCGCTGCGAGCCATGGCGGCGGCCGCTGGCGCTGCCCTGCAATACAACCGAGGGATCGACCTGCTGGAGAAGCCGCCAATGCTGAACAATCAACCCGTAGGAGACCCAAAGCTCTTTCCGCTGAAGGACCCAATCGCGGTAGAGCTGCGCGGATGGCTGCGGGTGCAGCGTGCAGCGACCCAGCCCACTCCAGCCTCGGC
>VFKD01000584.1 GCA_009885735.1 bacterium | reverse complement strand
TGCCTACGTATCGACTCAGTTACCTAAACCCCGCCGCGAGGCGGTCCACAATGGTGTCAAACAGCTTGAAGTAGTCTCCCGCGGCGGGATCTGCGTCCACGGCCACGGGAACGGACACCACCTTCGCCCCGCTCTGCTCTGAGATCAGGGTTGGGAACCGCGCCGACCGGAAGCTTTCAGTGAGCAGCACCTTCACGCCGTCCGCTTTCATCGACTTCACGAGGTCGTTGATATGCCCCGGTGAGGGCGGAATGCCCGGCTTTGGCTCCACCGTGCCGTACTCCTTCAGGCCGAAACGCGCTAGAAAATAGACCCAGGAGCGGTGATAGGTGACTACCGGCAGTCCCTTCACCGATGCCAGCTTCTCC
Source organism: bacterium (assembly GCA_009885735.1). Classification (GTDB taxonomy): domain Bacteria; phylum Armatimonadota; class Chthonomonadetes; order Chthonomonadales; family CAJBBX01; genus VFKD01. The sequence goes on along the minus strand of VFKD01000584.1, from coordinate 10,379 downwards.
TTCCACTTGGCAAGGCGGGCAACGACCTCCTTGCCGAAGTCTTGGAAGCGCTGATGGTAGTAAGGCTGGTTGGCAGGGTCCACGCGAATGAGAGCCGCGGCAATGTTGCCGGCAGCAAGGATGCCGTTCGCTGGGTCCAGCAGATAGTGTGGGTTTCCGTATACATGGACGTCGCCTTGGCTAGGGTCGAGCTTTGCAGTGGGCGCCTCAAGGATGCGCAGGTTCTGGGAGCAGTCGCAATAGCCCTTGCCGCCGACTTGAACCTGTGAGTTTCCCGACTTATCGAGAATGGCGGGGACCCAGATATCCAGGTCCATACCGATGCGGGCGAACACTTTCGCACGCGCCAGCTTCACGACCATGGAGGGCCTTGGATCCACCTGGTGCGGGTCGTCGCCCGCTCGCGCCAGCGACTCGACCGTGACTTTGTTTCCCCCTACCCGCTTGGCAATGTCCTCAAGAGTGGTATCCGTTGTTACGACGTATACGTCTGCGCCCGCTCTCGATCCCATGAGGAATGATCCCAGGAGCAGCGCTGAAGCTATCTGTTTGTACACTGTTTGTTTCCTTTGATTTCGATGTTAGGGAAGCGGCTTGCCGCGTCCACTAGTCTGTTAGCGCAGTGGATGCGAATGGCTGCCTGCTCCCCAGATGAACTGGAGGTACATCTCGTTGAAGCCGCGTTTCTCGGGCAGGAAGAAGCCCCCGACCCGGTCGCCGTGCTTGTACTGCAATCGAAACAGGGTGGTCTCATTGAGCAGATTGGTCCAGATGAGCGAAAGCGCCTGTTCGCGACCTGGGAAGGGCCAGGGCAGCTGGGAGTTGTCGTAACGGGCGGCGTACTCGTAGTACTGGTTCGGCTTGTAGGACGCCAGGACATAGTGGCCCGATCTTGTGTGTGCGCCGGTTCCTCCCACAGCGTCGCTGCGCTTGTGCCAGAAGGCCTCGCCCTGCACCCGCATTCGCTTGAAAGCGCCCAGCGTTTTGCGATAGGTGACGTCAAGCCCTGTGAGGCTCAGCTTGTCGCCATTGTCGCCCCTGGAGAAGAGGTGGCTTCCGCCGATCTCGAGCTCGCTTCCGGCGCCCAAAGCTGTTGATAGCCACAGCCTTGCTGTCGGCATGTCGGAGTTGCCGCCGAAACCAATGGGATAGACATTCGGGACAGCAGGAGTGCCGAAATCAGTGCCGTCCTCTGCAGCGGATGCCTTCCAGAATCCAAGCTCGAAGTTCGCAAACAGGTTCTTGAACGGGAAGAGGTAGTTCAGTGAGGCGCCGTTGCCCGAAAGCGTTTCCGGGTGCAGCAGATATCCCAGCGCGGCAGGCTGATCCACATAGGATCGAGCATGAGGGTGAACCGGATTCGCCTTGCCGAACATCAGCCTGCGCTTGCCAAGCTCACCTCCGAAAGGAAGCTTGCCTACGCGAGCAAAGGTGACGTAGGCCTCCTCTGCCCCAAGGCCGAATCCTTCGTCCGCTCCGCCGGCCAGCTGAGCCCGAAACTTGATGCCGGGAAAGACCGGCTGCTCCAGCGCCAACTCGAACTCGCCGAGTTGGATCCGATTGCGGTCCGGATCTCCCTTGACGCTGAAGAAACGGCCGAAGTTATTGCCAATGACAGTGATATCTGGATTGAATGAGCCGAGTGCTCTTGGTGCGGGCGGCTCCTTCGATTGGCTGCTTGCGCCCGGCAAGGCTATCTCCGGTATTGGCGGCTCGTCACTCGGCTTTTGGGGCTCCTTGCCCTTGTCGAGCCTGTCAAGTCGTTCGGTCAGCGACTTGATGATGGCGTCTTGCTGATCGACGCGCTTCTTGAGCGCGGCTATCTCTTCATCTTTTTGCTTTTCGGTCCGATTGACAGGCTTGTCTTGCGCCAGGGCCGAACCGGACACAAACAGTGCAGCTATTGCAATACAGAGCCGCAAGAGTGCGGTCGTTCTCATGATCCATCGCCTCCCTGTGTAGGCACGTGCGCGGTCCTCTGGACTCGATCTGAGTCGAGAGGGTGGCGCGAACGAGTCTGAAATTTGTCTGTCTTGTGCTGAATGGGATAGAGAGGTTTAGGCCGAACCAAGTGACGAATGCGGTCACCACAAGCAAACTTACGGTGACTAGAGACGAACCTTGGTTGGACCGAACCTATGCGATGGAGGGTGGACCGCGGGAGGAGAGGCCGAAGACTGGCTGAGCGGTGATAGAGGTGGCAGCCGAGGCAAAGACGCGCTCCGCCAAGTCGATGGAGGGCACCGTGGACTGCTCGGTTACTGCGGCGGAGACAGCGGCTGTGTGCCAAGTACAGATAGCGCAGTTGCCGTCCGTACTCGCGGATGAGTGATGTGAAAGAGGTGACCCGTCGGCGCCGCAGGTGTGTGCGAAAGGAGCGCAGACGCACATCCACGCCCAGACGGCAAGGAGGGCGAGCCAGAGAACGCGGCGAGCGTCGCCCTTACGGCAATGCCTGTGAAGAAGTTTGTCGTCGCGATGGTTCGGCATAACTGGCTGCCCTGGACCCGGCTCTTTGCTAGAAGCGGGTCTTGATCAACGACACCATCATAGCACGCCTGTCTGATCTGTCAAGCCCTGCGTATCGTCCTCGGCCAAACTCCATCTCCTTGCGCAGGTCGCGGCGCAGGTCCGCGAGTGAGGTAACCGCGCCGGGGCTGATGCCGGAGTCCGCCGCAAGGACGATGTGAAAGTCCGATTTGCCTGCGACGGCAGGCATCGGTTGCGGCAGAGCTTCAGGGGGGCTTATGGGGCCTGCCACCAGAGTTCGCGGTACGTCCGCCGGCCCGATGGTCATGGGAGGGTCGAACATCGGAAGCATCGGCTCCTCGAAAGGGCGTTCGGAGAGCGCGGGACCAGTTCGCGCGATGCGCACTCTGCGACGCAGAGCGACTCCGGGGCTCGATCCGGCAGCGGTTCTAGTGGCTCGGCTAAGCTCCGGCGCCGTTCGAAGCGCAGCAACGATAATCGGAGATTGGTCGGCGGCTTCGCCTCGACCGTCCCCCGTTTCGGTGACCGTTTCGGTCCGTATTGGCGTCGGCGGACCAAGCACCGCCGCGGCAAACTCGCGCTCTTGCTTGGGCTGCTGAACCGGTGAGGTTGGCTTCGGGCTGTTTGATGCGATCTCGGTGGTATTGTCGAACCGAATTGCAGGTATGGCAACGCACAGCAGAGCGGCAGCCGCGCCAAGGGCGAACACTCGCGGAAGAGCCGGACGACCCGCGAAATACGCGCGCAGTGCTTGAGCGGGCGATGGTCGGCCTACTGTGACTGCGAGTATGGCACGTCTGAGATAGGCTGGCGGCTCCACCTCTGGAATGTTCGAGAGCAGCTCGCGCGACTGCACGAGGAACGTGAGCGCGCTAGAGCACTCGGAACAGACCGCAATGTGAGCGCTGACGACGACGGACTCACTCGCGGAGGCTGTGCCGTCCGCAACGGACGCGAGGATATCCCACAGTGCGTCGCAGGCACTCATCGGGTTGTTTGTCAGTTCGTCCAAGTCAGGTGAAGCCTTTCAGGATGGTGGGGCTTGGTCGAGCTATTCATGAAGTTGCCTTCGTTCTGCCGTCATTTCTGCGGAAGCAGGCATCCAGAAGAGCAAGACTGGATTCCCGCTAAGGACATGCGGGAATGACGGTTTGACAGTCTGTACAGCGTTCCCGCGCAATGAGCAGAATGCAGGCTAGGCCCACTACCGCTCACTTAGCCAAATCCGTTCGCCCTGAGCGCTCGTCAGCCTCATCGACGAGCAGTCGAAGGGTGCATCAGTGACTGCTTAACTAAACAGGGTTAAGGCTAGCCCGACGCTCTACGGGAATCTTCCACACCGGGCAGCATCCATCCTACCACAACAATAAGACGAATCTAGGGCGGCAAGGATGCGCCCGTTTCATCCGGGCATTGCGCGGATGGGTCAGGACCCAGCAGAGCGGCCAGTTCCCGGTACAGAAACAAGCGGTCCGCCGACCAGCGATCCGCCCTCCCGCTGGAGCTGTGCGCCACAAACTGCAGCGAGGTCCCGAGGTTGCCGGGCTGAAGCCCCCAGCGCTCCGGCGGCCTCTGGGCAAACATGGTAAACACGTCCGCGCCGTTGAAGAGCACCACCTCCGGGCCGTACTCCACGATCGCGGCACGAACCCGCTCGCGCTCCTCAATCTTCGGCTTTCGAAGCAGTGCGTTGGAGGTAGAGATCTCGCTTGGGAGCATCGCCATGAGGCCGATGCCGTACTTCAGCACGGTCCAGTCCTCGGAGGGGAGCAGCTCCCGAGGAGTGAGGCCGCGCTGGGCCAGAACTTGCCAGAAACGGTTCCTTTTGCCCGCGTAGTAGTGCCCGGTCGCAGCCGCCGCGCGGCTTGGCGCGGCGCCAACCACCAGAAGGCGGATGCCGGGAGCGAGTATCTCCGGCAGCAGCGGCTCGCCTAGAACAGCAGGCTCTCCAAGCGATCCACCATGCCCGCGAGCGAATCGAACGCTTTCTCGACGGGCACAGGCGTGGAGAGATCGACCCCGGCGCTCTTCAGCACATCGAGCTCATACCGAGAGCTGCCTGCTCGAAGAAAGTCCAGATAGCGGTCCTTTGCGCCGGGTGTACCTGCTGCCACTCCCTCGGCAAGCGCGTGCGCACCCGCAATGCCAGTGGCGTATTGGTAGACATAGAAGTTCGAATAGAGGTGCGTGGGAAACTCCGCCCAGGTTATGCCGATGCGCTCCTTGTCGAACTCCACCTTGTCCCCGTAGCCCTCTGCGAAGAGCGCCGCCATCAGGTCGATGAGGGTGTCGGCCGTGAGCGCCTCTCCCCGCTCGACTCGCTCGTGAATCTCGAGCTCGAACCGCGCCAAGGTGGGCATGATGAAGAAGTAGCGGTGGAAGTTCGCCATCGCCTCCTCGATGAGAGCGATCTGAAAGTCCCGGTCGAGCTGAGTCTTGAAGAGATAGTCGCGCACCAGCGCCTGATTGAAGTTCGAGGCCACCTCGGCCACGAACATTCCATAGTCCGCATAGGCCGGCGGCTGGGTTTGCCAAGTATGGTACGAGTGCATCGAGTGGCCCAGTTCGTGGGCGAGGGTGCTGAGGTCGTAGATGCTATCATCGTAGCTCATGAGGATAAAGGGGTGCGTGCCCTGCGAGCCGGACGAGAATGCGCCCATCCGCTTGCCATGGTTCGGGAATTTGTCCACCCACCTCTGCTCGGCCACGCCGCGACGCATGGCCTCTACGTAGGCCGTGCCAAGCGGGGCCATTCCCTCGCAGATCCACTTCATCGACTGCTCGAACGAGATACTGGGGTTCGCCTGCGATAGTGGCGCCTTGATGTCGTAGACGTGCAGCTTGTCCACCTTGAGCGCTCGCCTGCGGAGGTCCCAGTAGCGGTGCCAGAGCGGCAGGCGCCGCTTGAACGCATCAATGAGGCTGTGAAAAACCTGAGTGGGGATGTTGCCTGGAGCAAGCGCAGCCTCCAGCGACGAACTGTAGCGATGCACCCGGGCTCGCAGCACGTTCTGCTGAATCCCGGCGGCAATGCAGGCTGCCATTGAGTGCTTGTGCGCCAGGTAGGCATCCGAATAGGTCTCCCAGGCGATGCGGCGAGTCTCTCGGTCTGGGCTGCTGAGCAAGGTGCCGATGGTTCCCTGGGTGATCTCCTGCTCCAATGGGCCGCTCTTGGGTTCGAACTTCAGGTCCGCGTCGGAGAGGATGCCGTGAATGCCGGAGGCCGTCTCGAACGGCTCCATTGCGAGGCCCAGGACCTCCTCGACCTCCGCCGAGCGCACATGCTCCTTTCGCCTGAGCAGTTCATCGAAGTAGTGCCCGTAGACCGAAAGCGATGGATCCGCCCGCAGAGATTCGAGCGTCTCGGGCGGAGCAGCGAGCAGTTCCGGCTCTGCGAATGCTGTGGCTGCTGCGAACTTTGCATAGAGCCCGGACGCCCGTGCCTGCTTCGCCGCAGCCGAACCGTCCGCGGTGTCCACCTCATGAAACATGGACGCATAGATCCAGATGTGCATGACCTGCCGGATTAGGTCTTCCTGAAGCGTGAACCACGCGAGAAGGGCTGCCGCCGAAGTGGTGATGTGCCCGTGGAACTTGCTGACGCCGGCGAGGTCCGCGTGTACCTTGGCGATTGCCTCTTCCCACTGCGTGTCAGAGGCAAAGACGCTGGATGCGTCCCAGGTGTGCTCGATAGGTACGTCACGGCGAAGCGGAACAGTGGCGGCCAAATGGGTCTCCTAGAAATTTCTGTATTGCGAAGTTGGTGGTCGTGGGTAGCTGCGAGTCCGTCATTCCCGCATGCTGTTAGCGGGAATCCAGTCTTGCGCGTGTAGGCGCTTTCCAACCCGCTGACAAGTGTACCAGACCGATTCGCGGGGACGATCGCGGCTGTGGAAAACTTGACACCCGCTAGAGGGAGGTGTTATACTTTGTTTCCCATCTGGGCGAGTGGTGGAATGGCAGACACGCTGGTCTTAGGAACCAGTGCCGATAAGGCGTAGGAGTTCAAATCTCCTCTTGCCCACCACAGTGTTGACAGCAAAGATGCGGGAGTAGCTCAGTGGTAGAGCGCTTCCTTGCCAAGGAAGAGGTCGCGAGTTCGACCCTCGTCTCCCGCTCCATTTACTCCGCCGTACCCTACCTTTCGGCATGCTGCCGGTGACCGCCAGTTCTCACTCCGCGCAGCGTGCTCTTTGGCTTTAGGATCCTCTTCCAGTTATCTGTCAGACCCGCCCCCGCTTCATCCGTTGCCTAACGCGAAGCCTCAGCCAGATCACGCCACTGCCCTGTAACCCTGAACGCGGCATTGCTGCTGGTTTGGAGCAGGGCGCAGCCCCTCCGTATTTTGGCGAAGGGCGGCGGGACCGTACGGCAAGCGTACGTTCTGAAGGGATGGTAGGGCAAGAAACACCCACCCGCGATAAGTGTAAACCTTGAAATCTGTGCGGTCATCGCTCATAATACAAGGATGAACAACCTTCCGCGCGTTCGCCTGCTGGACGGCGTGCGCACAGCGCTCCGCCGAAACCCTATCGTGACCCTAAGCGGTCCGCGACAGTGCGGCAAGACGACCTTGGCCAGAATCATTGCATCGGAGCGTGACGCGACATTCTTCGACCTGGAGAATCCAGCAGATGCGCGCAGGCTCGAGAATCCGATGTCCGCACTTGCTCCGCTGCACGGATTGGTGGTAATTGACGAGGCGCAATTGAGGCCGGATATTGCGCCCATTCTCCGGGTTCTGGCCGACCGGCAGCCAAATCCAGCGTCGTTTCTCATGCTGGGAAGTGCATCTCCTGATCTCATCCGAGGTACCTCAGAGACGCTGGCTGGACGGGTGGCGTTTATAGACATGGGTGGCTTCAATCTTGATGAGGTCGATGCACGGAATTGGCATACGCTGTGGCAGCGTGGCGGTTTCCCGCGCTCCTTTCTTGCCGAAGACGCCGAAGCTAGTTTTGCTTGGCGGCAGGACTTTATCCGCACGTTCCTCGAGCGCGACCTTAGGCAGTATGGGTTTCAGATTCCGGCGCTGACACTTCGGCGGCTATGGACGATGCTGGCCCACTACCACGGGCAGGTAGGTAATGCATCCGAGATTGGAAGGTCCCTTGGGGAGGCCCACACTACGGTGAAGCGTCACATCGACATTCTTGTCGGAGCCCTGGTGGTGCGCCAGCTTCAGCCGTGGCACGAGAACCTAGCTAAGCGGCAGGTGAAATCCCCGAAGTACTACATCCGAGATTCGGGCCTGCTTCATGCACTGCTGGACCTCAGTTCGGGCGATGCCATAGACTCGCACCCGAAGCTGGGAGCAAGTTGGGAAGGATTCTGCATCGAGACCATCTTGAGATGGACCGGTGAACGAAATGCATGGTTCTGGGGTTCGCATGCACATGCTGAACTGGATCTTCTTGTCCTCAACGGAGGAAACCGGTTCGGGTTCGAGTTCAAGTTGGGTGACGCGCCGGGCCTGACTCGTTCGATGCATATCGCCCGCCAAGACCTGAGGCTTAAGCGGCTCTTCGTGGTCTATCCGGGTGTTGGGGGCAGCTATGGTCTAGATGAAAGCGCCGAGGTCGTCGCCATTCAGGACCTGGAGGCGAAGCTTGGCGAAGTTCTGGCGCCAAGCGGACGTGCCTAGCCCGCATTATTCACGTCCGTCGTGAACGCAAAGCAAGCTGGAGTATCGTCATTCCAGCATGTTCTTAGCTGGAATCCAGGTTTGAACTTCGGGATTCCAATGTTCGCTGAAATGACGGCACACCGCTGCCTCTTACATGAATAGGTCGGACTAGGCCGCGCACCGTCCAGGAGGCAGGTAGTGCGGTCGTGCCGGCTCTCTGGTTGGATTCACCGTCTGTTCCCCAAGCCTTGCACATTGGATCGGCCTATCTAACGATCTTCACCCCCCTCGGCACCTTCACGCTCGTCTTTACCGTCCCATCCGGCAGTTTCTCGTGCCGCACCTTAACCACTCCTCGCGGCGTTGGGAATGTTCCTTCGGCCCATTTCAGGTCGCCCAAGTGTGGCGTGACTCTCAGGACTTTGCATCCTGGCTCTACAATCTGGATGCCCAGGACGTGCTCGGTGAGCCAGGGCGTCGGGCCCGAGGCCCAGCCGTGGCACAGGCTGTGGCGGAACCCGATGTAGCAGTAGGCGCCGTAGTCGCCATGGATGTCCTTCTTGCCTTCCACCGGAAGCTCGTCGATGCGGCCCGCGTTCACCATCCAGTCGAGGTCGAAGTCTTCCCAGAACGTGGTTGCTCCCATGTCCAGCATGCCGCCCCAGTAGGTTCTGATGGCGTCCAGCGCGCCCTGGTAGTCTCCCGCCTTGGCTTTCGCCTCCAGAACGTAGTAGCCGTAGAAGGTAGAGAGCCTCTTGGCGCCGTCCGCTGCGAGGACCTCCCGGTTGAGCGTGGCTGCATCGCCGAGGCCGGCAAGGGCCATGAGGGCGGCGGCCTGCTTGCTCTTGTTCGGGTCCGGTACGTGCTTGCGCAGTCTGTTCGCGTTGGCGGCACAGATCGCTCGCGTCTCTTCATCCTTGAGCGCGCCGGAGATCTCTGCACCGGCCTCGAACGCCAGAATAAGCAGCGAATGCAGCCCGGCGTGAATCGCGGGCTTGTTCTCGCTGGAGGGCCAATCGAGGAAGCGCCCTTCGGGAAGGGTCTCCTCGTTGCTTGGACCGATGTGCTTCGAAAGCTCGCGCACCAGGGAGACCAGGTACGGCTTCTGAGCGCCAAGGTAGGCGAGGTCGCCCGTGTGCCGATACCAGCTTCGCTGAATGAGGATCCACCAGAGCGAATACGAGCTGATGCCGTTCATCCACTGCGGCGAAGGAGTTTCGTCGCGAATAAGATCGAGGCTGCGCGGCACGATATCGACGCCGCCGAAGACCGTTCCAATCGTCATGGTCTCCGGGTGCATGTCGCCGATCCAGACCAGGCGGTCGCGCTTTATTCCGTCCCACAGGTAGTCCTGCATGTTGAGGTGGACCGTGTAGGCGCCGGTCTCCCAGATCTTGTTGAGCCGGTCGTCGCTGCACTTGAAGGAGCCGAGATACGGCAGGTCACGATAGAGCGACACCGCTCGCACTGACTTAAGCGCGACCATCGAGTTGGGCTCGGTCAGGTCGATCCGAACGAATCGAAATCCAGTGTTACCCACTTCCACGGTACCCAGCCACGGCGCATAGCAGACCTGGTCGCGGACGGCGTGATCAGTTTGGGAGTTCTTCTCGCCCAGGTCGCTCATGGCCTCGCTCACCGACTCGCCGAATCGTACGCGAAGGCGCACGGTCTTTCCGTTTTCTCCCACCGCCGTGAGGTCCGAGACGGCGATCTGGACGCCGCCGTGCAGCTCCTTGCCGAAGTCCAGCAGAATGCCGGGTGCCTTCCCCTTGTGCCGCATGACGCAGGCCGCGGGCGCGCTCAGGGTCACCTGGCCGCTTTCAGCCTTGAGCAGCTTCTCGGGCGTCTCAACCACTGCGCCTTCCTCCTTCGATTGCCAGAGCAGCCGCGTGGGAGTGAGGTAGCGGCGCACGCGCGGATCGACCGCGACGGTGTCGGAGGCTTGGGATTTTACCTTCGCGTCATCACGGGGAGCAGGCTGTCCCTGAGCGGTCTGCATCGACAAGAGCATCTCCAGAACGCAGGCACAAAGCGCTGCAAGGGTAGTTGGATTCATGGCATCGATTGTACCTGTAGGTTGTGGGTTGGCTGGCTCACCAAAGGTCCAGAATGTGGCATTTGGACGTTGCTGTTCACTTGGGGGATTGGCGTCGCATCCTTCGTTCCCGCTAACATCATGCGGGAACGACGCGGCGCGGCACGGTCCCTCGACCCTTCGACTGAGGCACGGTACGGCTGTGCCTCGCTCAGGGTGAGCGGA
>VFKD01000482.1 GCA_009885735.1 bacterium | reverse complement strand
GGCCTTGCCGCTCTTGAAGAAGGCCGCGGTCCTGCGCATAAGGTTGGCATAGAACCCGTCGAACTCCTTCACCTGCGCGCCCACATACTCCTCGCCCACTCTCGCTCCGAAGCTCCACCCAAAGAGGTCCCACTCGTTCTTCGCAGTGCGCACACTCATCTGTGCTCGCCTGCCGTCGCCGTAGTCGAGCGCAACGTTTCGCGCAGTCGCGGTACCGGTGTCTATCACTCGCTTCACGTCGTGCCCCATCATCCGCATCACCATCGCGAGGGTGTGAACTCCGTACCCCTCCCACTTGCCCATGCCCGTGGCATAGCAGTCGGCCAGAGCCGTGCCTGCAAGTTTGGGCATGGCGGCCTCGAGCTCCACGGCATACCGCAGCGACGACGACGAAAAGATAGGGGTCTTGTGTCGCGCAGCCAGGTCCACCACCTCGCGAGCGTCGTGCAGGTTCGGCGCGAGGAACTTGTCGATGAGAGTAGGCTTGCCCAGCGGCAGGGCAACTGCACAGAGCTTCAGGTGCTCCTCGATGTTGTCCGGCGCCATCACCATGATTGCGTCCACGTCCCGGACGGCGTCTTCGGCGGTAGCCGCTCTGCGGACCTTGTTCTTGGCGCACCAGTCGTCGCCCGTCGGAGCAATCTCCCAGGCAGAGACGATTTCGAGTCCCTCGGAGGCAAGCGGCCCGCGCAGGAGCGACAGGAACTTGTCCGAATGGTAGTTGTTGAGGTGGTGGTCCAGCATTCCTATCTTCATCGCTGCGTCTCCTATGGGTGAAATGTGAAAAAGGGACAACCGGAATGTCCGATTGCCCCTTCTCCGATACTGAGGATGCGGAAGCTCTCTAACCGATGAGCCCCTTGCTCGTGAGATAGGTGACGATCTTCTCTGCCGACTGTTCGATGGTCTCCAGGTCGGTTCGAACCTCTATCTCGGGGTTCTCGGGCGCCTCGTACGGGTCGGACACTCCGGTAAAGTTCTTGATCTCCCCTGCAAGCGCCTTCTTATAGAGTCCCTTGGGATCGCGAGCGGCCAGCGCGTCGATGGTGGCGTTCGCATAGACCTCGACGAAGGGGACCTCCTCGTGATCGCAGTAGGCTCGAATCTCGTCCCGAACCGCGCTGTACGGCGAGATTGCTGCCGTGATGGTGATGACGCCGTTGCGGGCCAGAAGCCGAGCCACGTAGCCGATGCGGCCGATGTTGATGTCTCGGTCTTCCTTGCTAAAAGTGAGACCCTTGGAAAGGTTCGTGCGAACCTCGTCGCCGTCGAGGAGCTCGACCTTATAGCCGCGCTCCTTGAAGAGCGGGATGATGTGCTCGGAAAGTGTAGACTTGCCGGAACCCGAGAGCCCGGTGAACCACAGTATGAAACCCTTATGCATGCTGCCCCTTACCTTGTGTTTGTTGTTGCGTCTTGGGTGCGAACTTGTGCGCACGTGGTGCTAGACCGTCGCAGTCGCTGTCAGCATAGCTTCGATCCGTTCGCCCTGAGCGCGCTTCAGCCGTTCCGAAGCGCAGTCGAAGGGTGCGTTTCCGAGGGACGAACGACAGCCTATCTACGGATCGGCTGCTCACTACTATGGAGTATCGGCGGCAAGTGCCTCCACTCGCAGGCATCGCGACCACCATGAGACACAAGGGTAGCACATTTGAGGGCGATGGAGGTAGGTACGGCGCCGTCGTAGGGTCGAAGCATCCAACCGGAAGGCTATCGTAGCACCGGTAATGTTGTAATTGGATTCTTCGCCCGGACGTTTGGCACGCATCGTGGCGACCGGCAGTTTCTGCTGGCCTCTGATGGGCGGGGCAAGCCCCGCAGCCCTACGCACGGCGGTGCAGCAACGGGGTGTCGCACCGCCCACACAAGCCCGCAAGTGGGGTGATTGTGAGAACGCCGAGTCACCGTAGGGGCTAAGCATCCACCCGGACGGCTATCGTAAGTCGAGTGCCGCTTCATGTGGATGCTTCGCCCGGACGTAGTTCACAACTGTTGGGACCAAACGACTGGCGCGGCCAAAACACGATTGCCCAAACCACAATCCTCGCAGAGATATCGGGCAGCCACAACCTGGTGAAATGGTTGACCTTGACGTGACGTATGGAATGGAATATAATCCAATCAGTTTAGTCAAGAT
>VFKD01000109.1 GCA_009885735.1 bacterium | reverse complement strand
GAGGCGATGCGCCTGGGCGCATATGATTATATTTCGAAGCCGTTTGAGCTCGATGATGTAGCAAAGATGGTAAGGCAGGCACTGGATCGCAATTCGATAAATGGGACAGGCGCAGGCAAACGAAGCGCGAGGCAGCACACTGGTGCAGTCGGGCTAAGCCATATGATAGGCGAGAGTCCTTCGATGCAGGGTGTTTTTCGCATGGTTGAGCGCGTTGCAGACAGCCGAGCCACAGTGCTCATTCGCGGTGAGAGCGGAACCGGCAAGGAGCTGATCGCACGTTCACTTCACACGCACTCGAGTCGGGCAGACAAGCCGTTTGTAGCCGTCTCTTGCGCTGCGCTGCCCGAGACGCTCCTCGAGAGTGAGCTCTTCGGGTTCGAGAAGAACGCTTTCACGGGCGCCAACGCCCAGAAGCCTGGACGTTTTGAACTCGCAAACACTGGGACGCTCTTCATGGACGAGGTGGCAGACATTCCACCGCCTATTCAGGTGAAGCTGCTGAGGGTGCTGCAGGAGCGGGAGTTTGAGCGCATTGGCGGAACCCGAACCATAAAGGTAGATGTCCGAATGATCGCAGCAACAAACCGAGACGTGGAGAAGGCTGTAGCGGAAGGGCAGTTCCGCGATGATCTCTACTACCGGCTGCAGGTGATCCAGATATTTCTTCCGCCGCTGCGCGAACGGCGCGAAGACATTCCAATCCTTGCAGCCAGCTTCCTCGAGAAGTTCAATGAGGAGAACAATCGGAATCTGAGCGAGATAGCGCCCGAATCGATGGAACTGTTGCTGAACTACCGATATCCCGGCAATATCCGGGAGCTGGAGAACGCCATCGAGAGGTCTGTCGTGATGGCCGAGCGTACCAGTACGCTGCTCACGCCCGATCTGCTCCCGCTTACCATTCAGCGATTTGCCGACAGAACTGGCAACTAGTCGCAGGTATACTCAGCGTATCGGTCTAATCTGTAGACTGAACGGCAGATGGGTCCCAAGTATTGCACCCGGCAGCCTCACTTGAAGACAGCTAGCAGGCAGCCCTGTATTGCCTCTAGTCACGTTTCCGCCCATTCTGGCAGAAGAGTCGTTTGGAGGCTTGGCAATGCGGACTGTACCGGCAGTCCTGGTCGTGGATGATGAGCGAAACCTGTGCCACATTATTCAGGTCAAGCTTAGGCACTCCGGGTTCGTGGTTGACTCTGCCGCCGATGCAGCGAGTGCGCTGCGCAAGTTGCGAGGCGATCGGTTTGATCTCGTGCTGCTTGATGTGCATTTGCCCGATGCTGACAGCTTGGAATGGTTCGACAAATTTCGTGCTGCCGCACCGAGCGCGGCCTTCGTGCTCATAACGGCTTACGAAGACGCGGACCTTAGGGCCAGAGCGCTAGAGGCCGGGGCTGCGGACGTTCTCTTCAAGCCATTCGACCTCGATGTGATGGTCGACCGCGTACGGGCGCACACGGCTCCTCGAAGCGCCCTTGGAAGCGTATCCGTAGGCCAGCAGATAGTGCTCCGAATCGCAGAGAGCTATGGCTCGGCGGAGGTCTCCGCTCGGGTTACAGTCTCTAATGGCGACACTTTCCGCGTGGCTGCATCACGTCCTCTTTCCGGCCATGTTCACTCGCATGTCAGCGTTCGCCTCTCCGGCGACGACGGTTTGTATCAATTCCGCACTCGGATTCTCGATTGCATTGCGTCCGGGGAGGTCGTTCTGGCCAAGCCGGAGGTAATTCACCGCAGCCAGCGTCGTCGTCACTGCAGATCGCTCCTAAACACGCCGGTAAAGATGAGGCGCGATTCTCGAACCGGCCAGGGGGCGACACCTATCGCGGCTACATCCCAGGATGTAAGCCTTGGTGGAATTGGGATCGTCGTTCCCCGCTCGCTTGTCCTTGGCTCACAGGTACAGCTCGAATTCGGCCTGCCTGGAGACGCTCAGAGCGGTCGGCCACTGGAAGTAGAGGGAACCGTGGTGAGGTCCGATGCCGTTCTTGCGGGCGCCGGCAAAGTGGTGTGCAGGCTGGGAGTGCAATTCGCGCACCCAATACCTGAGATGGAGGCCCTTCTGAGGGGCTATACCGGGGAGTAGCGGCTCATGGCAGTCGAACTGCGGTAAGAGTGCCGTTCATGGCCGGCAGGTAGGCGGTCCTTCCAGCGAATGCCGGAGTCGAGAAGGAGAAGGCATTCTCCACTCGATATTGCGCGATGAGCTTACCCGACTGCGAATCAACCCAACTGAGTGTACTGTCGCGCGAACTCAGTGCCAGCATGCCGTCCGACACCACCGGCGATGCGTTGCTGCTATCCGTGCCGGTCGCGCAGCGCCACAGTGGGAGGCCGGTTGCTGCGTCAAAGCCGTACAGCTCGCCTTGCCCTTTGCCGTCGGACCCGCTTACGAATACCTTGCCATCATTGACCACAGGGGACGACGACCCAATCCTTCCAGCGCTGTCAGGCGCACTTCTTGCCCATACTCGCTTGCCAGTTGAAGCGCTTAGGCAGATAAGAACACCTTCGCTGGAGCAGACATAGACACGGTCGCCACTCACTGCCGGCGACGATTCTGCCAGCGAGGTGTAGAACACGCTGCCGTTACCATCAACGACGTGCTCCATCGTGGACCGCCACTTGATCGCGCCGGTGATCGCATCGACGCAGTAGAGAGTGTCGGTTCCCCCTAAGATGAATGCGCCGCCGGCAACCGTGACTTGCGACACGAAGGAACCAGCGACTTCGGTGACCCAGGCCCGCTTCCCCGTTGCAGTATTGATCCCGATAATCTTTCCGGTAACCCCAATGCACACGATATCACCGAGCACCGCGGGTGTTGCGCTAACCGCCTCACCACAATCAAACTTCCAGCGAACCGCACCGCTACTCGCGCTTATTGCATAGAGCATTCCGTCGTGGGAGCCCACGAAGACGAGGCCGCCCGACACCACGCACGAACCGATGATGGGAGCGCCGATCGCTGCGGCCCAACGTCGCTTGCCGCTATCCGCTGCGAAAGCGTAGACTCGGCCATCCACGGCGCCCACATAGACTGTGTTGCCGTCCAGGGTTGGACTTCCCTGGATGGAGTCGCCGACCTCGACGAGCTCATCCCACAATCGCTTTGGTGACCCGGAAACACGCTCAACGCGGAAGCTCTCGGACCGCATGAACACCTCGCCGTCGGGCGCCGTGAAGCGAAGCCGCAGTTCGTGCGTTCCGAACTGCATTCCCTCAGTGCGAAACTGTGCTATGAAGCTTACGCTCTCACGGTCCCGCGTGTCGCGCTCCATCACCTTGAAAGAGTCATCATCCACGGCATACTCGGCCTTGACGCGCTCATCGTGTGCGCCCTTGTCGCCCACCCTGAGTTCTGCAAGGATGCGCCGTCTCTCGAGTAGGGG
The DNA here is from genome assembly GCA_009885735.1 of bacterium. Lineage (GTDB taxonomy): Bacteria > Armatimonadota > Chthonomonadetes > Chthonomonadales > CAJBBX01 > VFKD01. The sequence goes on along the minus strand of VFKD01000109.1, from coordinate 7,409 downwards.
AATCTCGGGATCGTCCCAGAGCGAAGCTATCTTGCGCGCAAGCGGGGCCTCTCTCGCAAGCGTAGCCAGCTTCTGTGGCTGTGAGGCGTCACTATCCGTCCTCACGCGATAGACAACAATCTCGTCTGTGCCAACATCGACGAGGTGATATCCGCCTCGCCAGATACGTGGATCCGAGAAACAAGCGATGCCGTTTGCCTTCCACTGAACTTCCGAGGATTCACCGCCGACGAACATTGCCACGACATGGTACGGTGCCAAGATACGCATCAGATCATCAGAATTATCTACCTCGACCGACCTTTGCCCAACGGCGTGGTGGAGGAAGACAAAGATGGGGGCGCCGTCCCGCTGCTTCTTGAGGTCGTTGGCAAGCCACTTAAGCTGCGGCTTGTCGAGGTGGCCCTCTTCGCGATGCGCCACCGTACTGTCGAGCACGACGAAGTGGCAGCCACCTTCATTGAACGAGTGGTAGCGCTGCTTGAATGCTTCAGTGAAATTCCGCTTGCCGGACGCAGGCCCACGGACATCGGAGCTGCCGGGCGCCTGGTGAAATGGAATTCCAGCCGCACGAACTACCTCCAAGTACGCGGCAAACTCTTCGTTGGATCCCCGGGCCGTAACGCTGCCGGTATTTACCACGAACCTGGGAGGCGAAGTCATCTTCCCTAGACTGGTCAGGAGACCCTCAAGCGCCTTCGCGCTGGTTGAATTGCCAACTGGTCTGCCCGAGATATGGACGAAGCGAAACGCTGTGGGCTGGGCCGAAACACTCGGCCCAGCCGCGAGCAGGAATAGACCGAACAGTCCTGCGAGATAGCGCATGTGGTTTACTGCCTAGCCTCCAGCCGGTTTCTCGACGTGTCCGCCAAACTTCTGCCTCATCGCTGAAAGCACCTTCTCGGCATAGGTATGCTCCTGCCGCGACCTGAACCGAGTGTAGAGCGAAGAGGTGAGAACCTCCGCAGGAACTGCCTGGTCGATGGCTGCTTGAATGGTCCACCGGCCTTCGCCGCTGTCTTGCACGAAGCCCGTGTAGTTGCTCAGATCGGGGTTCTCTAGGAGGGCCATCGCGGTGAGGTCGAGCAGCCAGGAGCCGACCACGCTGCCTCGCCTCCAAAGCTCCGCAATCTCCTTTACGTCAAGGTTGTATCGAAGTTCCTCCGGCAGCGCCTCGGTGTCGGCGCTTTGCATGATGTCGAAGCCTTCGGCATAGGCCTGCATGAGGCCGTATTCGATGCCGTTGTGGACCATTTTCACATAGTGGCCCGAGCCGGATGGTCCGCAGTGGAGGTAGCCTTGTTCCGAAGTTCCGATTCCAGGCTCACGGCCTGGAGTGCGCTCCACATCGCCCATCCCAGGCGCGAGGGTCTTGAAGATTGGGTTGAGCCGGTCGAACGCCTCCTTTGGCCCGCCAATCATCATGCAGTAGCCGCGCTCCAGGCCCCACACGCCGCCGCTTGTTCCCACGTCGAGGTAGTGGATGCCCTTGGGCCTAAGGGCTGTGGCCCGCCGCACATCGTCCTTGAAGTAGCTGTTGCCTCCGTCGATAATTGTGTCGCCCTGCTGCATGTGCTCCGCGAGAGCCTTCACCGTCTGCTCAGTTGCGTCGCCGGACGGCACCATCACCCAGGCTGCGCGTGGGGCCGAGAGCTTCTGCACGAGGTCCTCAAGCGACGATGCACCCTCAGCACCCTCTGCTTCGAGCGCCGCAACCGCTTCCGGGCTTCTGTCGTAAACCACGCACGCATGCCCGTCGCGCATGAGGCGACGAACCATGTTGGCACCCATGCGGCCCAATCCCACCATTCCCAACTGCATCCGTTTCCGCCTCTCTTCGCGCAACCAATATATCGACGAGTACGTTCTAATCGAGGAGCGCTCTCTCCACCAGGTCGACAAGTGCATCCAGGCCCTCGCTCACGTCTGGGCCAAGGTGAACCCGCAGAGCACGCCTGCCGCGTTCGTTCAGCACCGCAAGGTCGCCGCGTGCCTGAGCTGCCTTCACCGCGCCGAACGAGAGCTTGCGGCCCGGAACACTCAGATCGGCCTCGTCGTCGCAGGTTATCTGCAGAAACACTCCTGTGTTGGGTCCGCCCTTGTAGGCTTGCCCAGTGGAGTGCAGGAAGCGCGGGCCGAATCCGAGGCAGGTGGCTGCACCGGTCTTGACGAGGACGGCTCTGCGCAATCTTTGCATCTTCGCCTGGTTCTCTGCGCTCATGTTTAGGTAGGCGAGAAGCCCGAAGTAGTCGCCGCCGTGCAGCCGGTTCAAGTGAGCGCGCATGAGGTGCAGTGCGGACGAGCCCGCATGCTCCAGCGCCGCGGCGTTCATGCAGTCGGCATAGAACGTGAGACCGTATATCTTCAGGAGCGGAGACTCACTTGGGAGCGAGCCGGTCACCTCATAGGCTGATGTGAGGCTCATTGTGGCTATCTTGCTGGCCTCGACATCCGGCTGGTCAAAGGGGTGGATACCAAGAACGGATCCTGCCACGGCCGTTGCGAACTCCCAGCGAAAGAATTCAGCGCCAAGCTCGGCGGTGTTCGAGAGGTCGATCTGCACAACCGCATGTCCGGCTGCGCGGACCGCATCTACCTGTAGATCCTGCGCAGGGTCGGCGCTGTCGGCATGGCGGATGTAGATGAACAGGCGGTCCTGGCCGTATTTGCCTGCTGTTAACGGAGGCTCAAGGTCGATGGGGATAATTCCGTTGCCCAGCTTGCCTGTGCTTTCGGCCACAAGCTGCTCCATCCAGGCTCCAAGGTCCCAGATAGCGGGGGATGCAACGATTGACATCTTGTCGCATCCGGCGAGCGCGGCTTCTCCCATTACTGCGCCCAGCACCAGGCCGGGATTCGAATCGGCGGGCAGCTTGCATGCTTGAGCCATTCGTGCCGCGCCGGAGAGAAGCGAGTTGACGTCCAGGCCCATGGCGGCTGCCGGAGCCATTCCAAAATCCGAGAGGGCGCTGTACCGTCCGCCTATGCTCTTGAGGCCGAATAGTATCTTTCGGAAGCCTGCCGCCTCCGCGACGGCCTGCATGTGGGAGCCTGGGTCCGTGATCGCGACGAAGTGGCTGCCTGCCTGCTCCTTGCCTACAGTTTCGCGCATCCGGCTGAGGAAGTACTCCATGAAGATGTTCGGCTCCAGCGTGCTTCCGGACTTGCTTGAGACGATGCAGAGTGTCTTGCGAAGGTCCACGCTGGCATCAAGCGCGCGAATCTGCGTCGGGTCGGTGGAGTCCAGCACCTGAAGGTCCGGGAAACCCGGCTGCTTGCCGAATGTCATTTTTAGGACTTCAGGGCAGAGACTGGAACCGCCCATGCCTAGAAGGAGAATGTGCTCGAACTCGCCGCACGCAATGTCCTGCCCGAATGCCTGCAGTTCTTCAATGCGAGCCTGCTGAGCCTCCACAATGTCCAGCCAGCCGAGCCAGGAAGACTCGTCGGACCCGGTCCAAACACTCGCGTCTTTGTCCCATATCCGCGCAACGGTTCCCTCGCGCGCCCAACTGCTGACGCGAGCGGAAACGGACTCCGCAAGAGAGGCCGGCAGCCACGCCGAGAAACCGGGGACCTGATGGTCGAGACGCATGAAGACAGCTCCTTTCGAAACCCTGGTACATTTGCCAGTATACATCCTGTCGGCATTGGAGACTAAGTTCTGGAGTGTGGGCGAGACGACGGAGCGTCTGGTACCCAATCCCGCGTCCGCCATCACGCCGCGTGCAGTAGGCGAGAGTCCTTAGTTTGGGTAGGCTCGGACAAAGTCGCTGAGCAACTAACTATGAGGAGTTCGCTGAGCAGTAACATAGCAAAAATGTGCCTTGACAACCTCATCGCTCTCTGATATAGTTGACTAATGATCGTTTCATCAGGTTTTGAAAGGGAGGTCCCGGCTATGAAGCAAAGACGTGGTTTTACCCTCATCGAGTTGCTAGTCGTAATCGCGATTATTGCGATTCTGGCTGCAATCCTATTCCCGGTCTTCGCCCAGGCTCGAGAGAAGGCGCGGCAAACGTCGTGTCTCTCCAACCTCAAGCAGACGGGTACCGCCACTCTGATGTACGTGCAGGACTATGACGAGACCTTTCCTCTCTCGATCTATCTGTCCTACAGCCCGGTCTGCACCTTCACATTCTTCAACGCGGTCAATCCGTATCAGAAGAACGCAGACATAATGAAGTGCCCCTCGAACTCGCAGGCGCTCAATCTAGATGCAGGATTCGCTCGCGTGGGGCTGCCGCCGGGCTGCACCGGGAGCGCCGGCAACCTCCGCCAACTCAGTTACCAATACAACTACTCCATTTTCGAAGAGGGCAGGCCGAACGCAATCTTCGGCGGCGGAGGCGATCCTCCCACAACACTGGCTGACATCGAGTGGGTTGTCGAGACGGCAATGGTCTATGACGGAAACCTTCTGTGGCAGGGTTCCGGTGGCTGCAACCTCTTCGATTCGCCGGTGGACGCGCGGCATACGGGCTCGGTTAACGCAAACTGGGTGGATGGCCACGCGAAGCACGTCAAGGCCGAGCCTACCGGACAGCTATGCGAAGCTGCGGACGGAAAGCAGGTGAAGATGTTCCGGATCACCACCGCCGGACCGTATCAGAACAGAGACGAGCTGTGGGGCATCCCCTTCAAGAACGCGGACGGGAGCTGGGGCCGCCGCTAAACGACCCGAATCGCACAACATACTAACAGGGCCGTGGAGCATGCTCCACGGCCCTGTTTGAAACGGACTAATCGCAGTCTTTGTCAGATGCACGTCGCAGTTCGTGCAGGCGCATCAATCCCACGACCTAATGCGCAATCCCGTGCTGATGCAGCTTCTTGTGAACCGCGGCAATCGCCTCGTGGAACGGACGCTCGAGAAACGCCATGTGGTCGTGTTCGCCGTGGTGGTGCGTCACGGTTCCGGGCTTCCACTGTGGTGCGCGATTGCGGATGTACTGCAGGCTGCCGTCCAACAGGGTGAGCATGTAGTGCATCGTGGCGGGGCTGAATATCTCGCGCTTGCCGCACTCGAGGTAGACCGGCGAGGTGTGCGCCATAATGCCGCGCTGCCAACTGTCGTGGTGCTTCACCGCGCTGTATCCGGGTCCCGCGCATCTTGCGCAGAGCCAGGTTGAGTCTTCGATACGCACCTTGGCACGCACTCGAAGTTCCTTCACGCCCTTTGCGTCCTCAGTGGAGGCCACCACCTCGCACTGGCTGGGTCTGTGAGAGCCGCGGACGATCTCCAGCGAGTGAATGGGGAAGATGCTCGTGGCAACTGCTTCCACCTCCACTGTGCCGCCGGTATTTCCAAGGGTGAGAGTACTGCCGATGGGCTTGCCGTCAACCGTAAACCGGAGCATTGGCCCGCCGGAGAGAAACGTGTTGCCGCTGCGCAGCGCCTTGCACCAGTTGTCGTAGGTGAAGGGCTCGTCTGGTGGAATGTAGGCATAGGTCCGGTACATACCGACAGGGACTCCGCTGTCCATCTTGTCGGTGCCGCCGGAGAGAGGAAGGCGATAGCCGCCATTCAGGTAACGGTAGTATTCGAGGTGAAAGAACGGGCTGTGGATAAGCATCTCCACGGAGTCTGCTCGCCCAGTGGCTATCAACGCCGCTGGTTCCGCATTCGGGTTTGGGAGATGGGGGATTACCACCGTTCCGCCTTGTGCGTGGCAGGCGTCGGCCCAGTAGCTGAGCGTGGTCTCCAGGTTCCCTCCCAGTTCTGCTTCGCTTGGACCATCAGAGCACCACGGCATCACCGGCTCCTTCAGGCCCAGCAGCGTCAGGTGGCCCAGCAGATGCTGCCGGTTCTCTTGCGAGGCATAGACGATCGTCTCGCCGTCGTGCGCCGTGGACGAGCGCCCCGTGAACTCCTCGGAGTTTGTGAAGAGATGTCCCCACTGCGAGAGGAGCAGATTGACCACGTCCAGGTCCTCCGCTGCCGCCTCCGTGAGCGAGCCCTGAGTGGAGAGGAAGTGAACGTGCGTGTCTCCACTGAAATACCGCTCCTTGTTCAGGTTCTCGCGCCGCTTCAGGCGCAGCTCGAGCGCGCGTTGTCCCGGCTGTACGCTGACTCTCTCTCGCAATGGCTCGTACTCATAGCCGCGGGCCACATCCACAATCACCTCACCCCTCGGAAGCCAGCCCTGACACTTGCCGTCGATGTAGGCATAGCTGACCTGACCAAGCCGCACGTCGCCGCCGACATCGATGTGCCAAGTTCCGAGGTTTGAATTGACATGAGCGTGGTGTCCATGTGGGGCATAGGGTATGCCCGAAGGCGTGCGAAAGTGAACCCTGCACGGTACAGGCTTGCCGGTCTCGTCGTCCAGCACCGTGGTGTGTACCCAGTTGCGCCCGGTGTCCACCACCTCAATTCGGACGCGCTCGGTTTCGACCAGCCCCGACTTCTCCAACTCTCCCCAGTTGGCGGCTGCCAGCGTCTCATCGCCCTTCTTTATCGTCACGGTTGCCGATGGCGTCGCTGCAATCTCCACGTACGATGGGCTGTTCGCGGTGTTTTGTTTCTCGCCCCAGCCCGCATGGGTGTCTTGCAGGAACTCATCATCAGTCTTCTCCGGCAGGGAAAATGGGAAGGTGGCAACCCCTCGGTCCACTGAGACGGAGAGGGCAAACGGCGCGGCGGCGTCCTCCTTGTTCGGCAGCGTGAGCATCACCGGCACGCCGGCGGTCCTGCGGAAGGGCTCTTCGTCTACTTGACCTAGGGTGATTCCAGCCACGATGAGTCGAGCCTGACTGGCGCCCTGGCCGGTGTCAACCGCAGCTATCTCAACGTGGTCAATCATGGTTTCGGGCCGAGGATTGCGCCAGGACCACAAATAGTAGTCGCGGGGCCAGGCTTGGCGCGCCTCCGTCTGGCGGAATCCCGTCTGTCCCCACTCACCCTGGAAGCGGTCCATGAGGCCGTCCGGCTGGTCGGGCATCGCGAGGAAGGGGTGCTCTCCCCACGCAACTGGAACCACCGATATCTCGAACCTCTCGCGAATTTCGGAGACAACACGCACGCTGTCGGTGTAGACGAACGTATACGTCGCAACGACTCTGCCAGGTGGATCACCCTCGTGGATCTGCGTGTCGAGCAGGGCGTGCGCGAACACGATGTTGTGTGCCGCTGCTTCGACGGCTATGGTGATTGTGCCCGAGCCCATTGGCGGCGGACCAAAGCCGATGTAGGCGGCGGCGCCATTGGATTCTGATATCTGAAAGGGGATTCCAAGAAAAGCCTGAAGTCCGGTCGTTGGCAATCTCTCCAGCCCGAGAGCCTTAGCGTCTGTGTTGCACGAGGCAGCGAGGTCAATTGGCAGATAATCACTCATGGCAGGCGCCTTTCACGGTTTCCGGGTTAATCTATGTTGTCATTTCGGAAGCTCTGGCTTCTGAATAGTGTC
>VFKD01000245.1 GCA_009885735.1 bacterium | reverse complement strand
CGCGGCTTCGCGCCTTCGCGTGAGAATGCCCTGGCCCCTGCGTTGCTGAACGGCAAGGGACGGTGCCCCTGCCCTACATTTCCGGGCGGTTTGAAGCGAGCCGAATAATAACGTAGTCGCACGTAGGGTGCAGGCCCCGTCCTGCGCTGTGCCGTTTGCCCTTCCCTGCGCCTCTGCGTCTCAGCGCGAGAACCGCCGTTGCCATTGCCCTTCTTCGCGGCTTCGCGCCTTCGCATGAGAATGCCCTGGCCCTTCGCCTGCCAACTGCCCCCTGCCAACTGCCCACTGACAAACGCCCCCCACAAGGTTACTCGCCCCCCCACGGCGAATCAGTAAACCTGCCCTTCATCCCACACCCGTCTCCCGGAGGTCCCTCTTGCGCGTGCCGTCCATTCTCCTCCTCGCCGCCCAGCCCGTGGCGGAGCCGAAGTAGGCCCGCCGGCCTATGTGGATCACGCGCCTCTCCATCCAGCGGCCTATCATCCTTTGGGCCGCTATGGCGGCACTGGCTATTCTGGGAGTCCTCTCCTACACGCGCCTGCCCGCCGAGCTCAACCCGAAGGTGGACATTCCCACGGTCACCGTGGTGACCATCTATCCCGGCGCGGGTCCCGCCGAGGTGGAGAGGCTCGTCTCGAAACCCATCGAAGACGCAGTGGGAGCGGTCGAGGGGGTTCGCTCGGTCTATTCGAGCTCGCAGGATTCGGTCTCGGTCGTAAGCCTCGATCTGGTCCTGGGCACGCCGCTCGACCGAGCCGTCACCTCGGCGCGCGAGAAGATTGAGGCAATACGCAGTGATCTTCCCGCCGAGATTCGCCAGCCGCTGGTGGCCAAGCTCGACATCAACGCGCAGCCGTCGCTCTACCTTGGTATTACTTCCGCGAAGCCGCTGAGCGAGCTCCGAGAGAGCATCGACCGGCTGCTGAAGCCGGTGCTCTCGCGTACTCCGGGAGTCGCCTCCGTGGGCATCTATGGAGGAGAGCGCCGCGAGATTCGGGTGCTGGCAGACCCGACGCTGCTCACGCAGAACTCGCTTACGGTAGATGATGTCGTGAACTCCATCAAGGCCGCCAACCGCAGCGTGCCTGCGGGCAATATCATTCGTGGGGATCGCGAGATCTCAGTAAAAACGGTTGGCGCGCTCACGTCGCTCGACGACATCCGCACGGCTCGCCTCTTCGCGCCGCAGCTTGCGACGATGCCGGAGATTACCCTCCCGCCCGGCCTGGCCGGGCCCAAGAAGAGGCCGCCGCCGCCCTCTCCGCTGCGCATCGGCGACGTCGCCAAGGTGACCGAAACCACGGAGGAGCCATCCACTCTCACCCGCGTCAACGGCACGCCGAGCGTCACCCTCATTATCACGAAGACCTCGGACAGCAACACCGTGGACGTGGTAGAGGCAGCAAAGCGAACCATCGAGTCGCTGCGGTCAACCGCTCTCGCGGGCGCGGAGATCATCGACCTGAGAGACGAATCGATCGTGGTGGGAGACGCGCTGGAGGACGTCAACATCACGCTGGTCCTTGGCGCTCTGCTCGCCATGACGGTGACATTCCTCTTCCTCCGCAGCTTCCGCGGGATGCTTATCGTGGCGCTCGCACTCCCCGCCTGCGTGGTGGCCACGTATCTGGTGATGTACATTGTGGGGTTCTCGCTGAACCAGATGACGCTGCTCGCCCTATCGCTCTCGGTGGGTATTCTCATTGATGACAGCATCGTGGTTCTCGAGAGCATCATGCGGAGCCTCGCTGCGGGCGAGGCGCCTGCCGAGGCTGCCATCAATGGCCGCGCGGAGATCGGCTTCGCCAGCATGACGCTGACTCTCGTAGACGTGGTAGTCTTCGTTCCCAT
>VFKD01000632.1 GCA_009885735.1 bacterium | reverse complement strand
CCGAGGTCGGTTCGCCGCGCCTGTTAGGCATGCTTCTAGCTGAACTCACGGGTTCCCTGCCAGACGCTCGAAGCAAAGATGCTATGTACGACCCTGCCGGGCAAGGCCACGCTCACGGGAAACGACACTTGCTGCTCCGCGCATTCGGCGCGAACCGCTGCCACAATCTCCTGATCCTCATACCGCTTGGAGATATGATACAGGCCGAGACGGCCTACCCCGGCGGATTGCGCCAGATCGAGGACTTCAGAGAGCATCGAGTGTCGGTGGCCGGACTCGGCGGCATCCTCGGCATTGAGAAAAGTACATTCGTGGAGAAGACACCTCGCTCCGCGATAGTTATCCGCCGCGATGGGAACCGTGTCTCCTGAGACAGCGAGCAGATGGTCCTCTACGGTAAAGGTAATGTGCTCGCGCCCAAGCTGGGCGCGCACTTGGTCCAGCTCCACCTGACCCATCCCTACAAACTCGGGCTTCAGCTTATCGACCAGCCGCACAAGTGTGTAGCCAAGGCTTAGGTGCCTCCCCTCGCCCACCTCGGCATAGTGGTCCGTGGCGAACGCGCGCAGAAAGTGCCTATCCGGCTCCACAGGGATTTCATCCGCAGGCGAGCACGGGACCCACGTTACTTTGGAACTCGTGCGCGAATCGAACTGCGAGAGGAATGCGCTTAGCCCGCGCAGGGCTCCGCTCGCCTCTGGCGCTATCACGCGAAAGTCGCCCGCACCTCCGCGAAGGTTCAGAAGCTGCATCAAGCCCGCGCAGTGGTCTCGGTGTGCATGAGTGAGCGCGACAATGCGCGACTTGTGAATCTTGGAGTCGAGGAGCGCCGAACAGCCGTCTCCGGCATCGAACAGAATCCGGTGCGTCTCATCGAAGAGCCAGGTGCTCACCAAAGGCGTGGAAAAAACTGTTATGTGCGGCGCGTCCATGGTCTGCTCTTACTCGGAGCGCAGCATCTCTAGAAAATCCGCGCTCTTAAGCTCTCTGTCGATTCTATACCCGATGTGTCTGCGCATGCAGCGAGCCACCTGCCCGCGCGCATGCGCCGAGGAGTTTAGCTGCAGCAGCTCCTCAGCCTCCCCCGAGAGCAGCAGGCGGAGGTAGCAGAGGGTCTGGGCGTCCGTACGAATGGTGTCTGTTATCCAGTCGCACGCATCGCACACCGCGCCGCCAAGCGAAGGACTAAAGCCCGTGGTCCGGTCACTCGCCGCCCGGCAGCGGACACACTCATCAAGCTGCGGCTGATAGCCAACTTCGCTGAGCAGCCGCATCTCATAGGCGTGAACGACGGTGTCCGGATCGTGCGGCGCACTGTCCAGCAGGTCAAGCGCCCAGCACAGAAGCTCAAAGCCGACGGGGCTCGGCTGCCGTTCGAGCAGCAATCGATCAGTCAGTTCGCACAGGTAGGCAGCTCGCGCGAGAAGCTCCATATTTGATCGAATCGACGTATAAGACCGCACTACCTCACACTGTGTGATGATGTCGAACGTCTTGCCGGTGGCCAGCAGCATCTTGCAGCGCGTGAACGGCTCGGTCGCTCCCGAAAGCCGGCTTTTAGGTCCTCTCGCACCCTTCGCAACTGCTGCGAACTTGCCGTACCCTGGCGACAGCAGGGTGACCACCCTATCCGTCTCCGAGAGCGGAAACCGGTGAAGAACGAGTCCTTCGCTGGGATAGGCAGGCATGGGCTCCGTTACTCCGGGCGAAGGTAGTCGCCGCCAACGATCAGGCCCTGCGGCGGCACGGATCTGGCGGCTTCGTCGGACGCATCGACCATTGCAAAGACCACGCCAAACCGGCCTGCGGGCGCTCCGCCCGTGTACGTTCCGGAGCCCCACGCCTTCGCTTCTCCATAGGCCCGAAATCGAGTAAGCGCGACATTCTTGGTATTCAACGCGATCTCCCCCGAGAGCGTTCCTTCAATACCGTGCTGGGGACCGGCATTCGCAGCGAACGATCCGTTGAGCGAAAGCACCAGATCACCAGCGGTTCGGCGCAAGACCCTCGCAGAGAACTCCTTCCGGGAGACCTGCACCTTGGCCCAGAAGTTCGGCTCACCTCGGATATTGTCGAGCAGATGGTAGCGCACCAGGCGGTCCACAAGACTGGTCGGCAGCGACACCGCTGCACCAACTTCGCCCTTCCGCTCGCACAATGCCGCAACCTCGTCCTTCAGAAGCCACAAATGGTCCCGCGCAACTGCACGATTGTGTAGACTCGCGTCTTGCGGCAGCGGACGAATCCTGGCGAAAACACGCACCACTGCGACATCGGCCGGAGGCGTGCGCCTCGGATCGGTTGGCAGACCGGCCGGCAGGGCGGTCCCCGTTGCAGGCGGTGTGGCCGCACCCTTATCTAGGAGCTGCAGCAT
>VFKD01000184.1 GCA_009885735.1 bacterium | reverse complement strand
CGCCCCACGTACCGCCCACGCCGTGAACTCCAAACACGTCCAGCGCATCGTCATAGCCCAATTTCGACTTGAGCTTGATGGCGAAGAACGAGATGACGGACACTCCGCCTCCAATGGCGATGGCGGCCATTGGACCCACGAAGCCGGACGCAGGCGTGATAGCAACCAAACCTGCAACTGCGCCGGTGGCAAGACCAAGAGCCGTGGGCCGCTTGTAGGCGATCCACTCAATGATGACCCACACGAGTCCTGCCGCAGCCGCGGCGATGTGAGTCACCAAGAATGCCGAGCCAGCCAAACTTGTCGCGCCGGAAGCAGCCGCAACCGCCGAGCCCGCGTTAAACCCAAACCAACCGAACCACAGTAGGCCCGTGCCAATGAGCGTCATGGGCAGGTTATGCGGCCTCATGTCTTCCGAGCCACCGGATGACTTGCGCTTGCCGAGCACGATGCACAGCACGAGCGCGGAGACTCCAGACGCGATGTGAACAACCGTCCCGCCGGCGAAGTCGAGAGCGTAGGCGGCGCCGTTCGCATTGAGAATGCTCAGGAGACCATCTGCACTCCACACCATGTGTGCGATTGGGCAGTAGACCAACAGGCTCCAGAGGCAGATGAAAACCAGGTAACTACTGAACTTCATCCGGTCCGCCACGGCGCCGCTGATCAGGGCAGGCGTGATGATGGCGAACATCATCTGGAAGAGCATGAAGGCCTGATGCGGTATGGTCGCGGCATAGGTCGTATTCGGCTCCTGAAGGACTCCTTTCAAACCAAAATAGTCAAAGCCACCAATAAACGGACCGCCTGGTGCAAATGCGAGACTGTAGCCCACCACCACCCAGAGAAGCGTCACCGCACAAAGGGCAATGAACGACTGCATCAGCATGTTGAGGATGTTCTTGCCGCGCACCATCCCTCCATAGAAGAGGGCAAGGCCAGGCGTCATGAGCATCACCAGCGCGGTGGACGTAAGCATCCACGCGGTGTCGCCAGTGTCGTTCTTGGGTGCAGGAGCAGCTTCACCCTGGGCCCATGAGGCCACCGAGGTAATTGCAAGTAGAACCACTGCAAACAGAAAACGCGGAAGGCTTAGCACGAGACGCCTGATGAGCGTGTTGTCAACTCGATTCATATCTATCTCCCTGTGTTGAAGGATTAACTCACTGCTGTTGCAGCGGCGAGCCTGAAGAGGGCTAGTTCTAATTGAGTGCAACATCGCCGGTCTCTCCTGTGCGAATCCGGATGCTCTCGGTGACGGGAATGAGGAATATTTTGCCATCCCCAATCTCCCCAGTGTGAGCTGCCTTCGCGATCGCCTCGGCCACCGCATGAGCCTCGGCCGACGATACCACTACTTCCACTTTTGTTTTCTGCAGCAGGTTCACCGTGTACTCTGCGCCCCGATAGTGCTGAGTGAATCCCTTCTGCTTGCCAGAACCGCGCACCTCGGTAACCGTCATTCCCTTAATGCCCATGTCGGAGAGCGCCGTCTTTACGTCGTCGAGCTTCTGCGGCCGGATGAGGGCCTCTACTTTGGTCATGATGACTCCTCGTTCTGCGAGAACAGATAGAGGGTGCATGAAGCAATTAGCCTCCGACTCCTCCAGCTGTTCAAGTGACATTGCGAACCTATTGACGCGCCAGTGCTGCGTGGAGCGGCGCATCACGCCGCCTCGCCGAATTCACTCCTCCGTTGGAGTAGACCAGCCTGTAGACCGATTCCTACCACGAATAGAACCAGCACTGCACCAACCCCTGCAATCTGCTGAAGTGTGTCGCTGTCGCAGTTGACCTATCCTAGCAGTCTAGGTCCGACGATGATTCTTACAACAATCTCGCCACGCACCACAGGCTGCTTGAGCAGACGCTCGACCACATGTGCGCTAAGCTTGGCGGCGGCGACCATCATGGCACCAAACAACAACACCTGCTCGTGCATAGCGCCTCACTGCGCTTCTGGGCTCCGCCACACGACGGAGCCCCAGAGCACCGACTAGAACTTATAGACCTGCGAGTACGTCAGTGTGTCCATCTCATTGCCGCCGGCCGAGAGAAGAGTCTTGCCTGCTTTGTCGTGGCGGAACTCGAGTCGGCTCAGCAGGTTGCCCTTCATCACGTGCTCATAGGTCGCAGTAATGCTGTTCAAGTTCTGAGCCGTTCCTGTGCGGAGCCCGTTCGAGTCCTGGAAGTTCTCCAGTCTCAACGCGAGCGCGGAAGTGGGATTGAGCTGGTATCTGCCATAGTAGGCCCATCCGCTCCAATGTCCGCCTGCTGTTCCGCTCTTCGCGGCGCTGGCATAATCGATATTCACACCAAGCTTCAGCTTCGGGCTCACGTTCCAGATTCCCACGACGTCCAGAAGCTGCGTATTCAGGTTCGCCGCGAGGCCCGCGCCTGTCCGTTCGTCTCCACCCATGTAGTTCAGGATGAAATTGAGCGTGGATGTCGGCTTCCAATTGAGCATTCCGCCAATCGACTTGCCGCCGTTGTCGTCCTCCACGTTGTTCCAGCCGTTTACGAACATTAGCTGACCCGTGAGCTGGCTGGAAAGAGGCGCCGTGATGCGGATTCCAGCGTGATAGAACGGAATCGCCCAAGTGAACAGATACCCGCGCGAAAAGTTGTCGTTCAGAGAGCTCTCGATCACTTCGTAGCCGTGGCCCGTTACAAACTTGCCGACGTCTATCGTCACGGGAGTCTTTCCGTCCATCAGGTAGGTGCCGTAAAGCTGCTGGATGTTCTTGTAGGTCTCAATACCTCCCGGCTCGGTGGCATGTACGATATCGGCCGTCTTGCCAAGGGTGAACGTCGCTGTAAAGCCAACCGGATTCTTTGCCGTCGCCGGGCGTGATGCTGTAAGTTCAAGCAAGCTGAGACTGAACGAATCGTTCTTGACGTCGAAAGCCCGGAGTGGTGCATTGGTTCCTGCAGGCGGATGGTTCATGTTGTACTGGTAGTACCAATCGATCAGTCCGGTAAGAGTGATCTTCTCTGCGTCATCTGCGCGGACAGTGGCAGGTGAGATTGCGGCGGCTGCGCACAGCAGTAAGGAAAGTCGAGTACGTCGTCGAGTCATGCGGATGCTACCTCCAGGTAATCGAAATGTGGTATGCGTTTCGGCAGGACTGCCGGATGTTCCGGAGCCTGAGATTCCTGTCTCCGCCATTGGATTAGGTTCGAGCCGTAGGAGTTGCAATGTCGCTCAGCAGTGAGCACGGATAGTGCGCCAAGTACGCACATGTCGAGGTGAACACAGCGAAATGTTCGAGGGTGAAGCTAGCGCCGATCCGGCAAGAGGAACAGCACTCTCGGCGGTTGACCGACTACACAGAACCCTTTACGTTTCGGTCGAGGTCTTCGGTAAGGATGATTGCTTCTGCGATCTGCCGGAGCGTCTTGCTCATCGCGAGGCCCTGCGCCTGAATGCGGCGAAGCGCCTCACGCTCCGTGATATCGTGGCGGGCAACGAGAATGGCCTTCGCGTGCCCGACTGCCCGCCGCGTCTCGATCTGCTCGTGAAGCTCATCGCGCTCGCTCTCGAGGGCGAGAAGCTCACGAAATCGAGCCATGGCAATCTCAATGGCCGGCTTCAGATCCTGACTCCGAAACGGCTTCACCAGGTAGGCTAGAACCCCAGCTTGGGTAGCCTCCTGGATCATCCTGTCCTCGCTGAATGCAGTGAGCAGGATGATGGGTGCGATGCGGTCCGGACTGAGGCTCGCCGCAGCCTCAAGGCCTGTCATTGACGGCATCGCCACGTCCATGATGATGAGCGATGGCTTGTGCCGCCGCACCTGTCGGCAAGCGTCTTGACCATTGCCGG
>VFKD01000107.1 GCA_009885735.1 bacterium | reverse complement strand
ATTGCCGCAGGCATGAGGTTCTACGCAGGCTACCCCATCACACCCGCATCCGAGATTATGGAGTACCTAGCGAAAGAGCTTCCCGCTTTCGGCGGCGACGTCATCCAAGCCGAGGACGAGATAGCCGCGCTGGGAATGGCGCTGGGCGCCTCATTCGCCGGCAAGAAGGTGATGACCGCATCATCAGGACCCGGCATCAGCCTCATGGTCGAGCAGATCAACCTGGCCGGTCAGGCCGAGCTGCCAATCGTGATCGTGGACGTTCAGCGCGGCGGCGCCAGCACGGGAATGCCCACCAAGACCAGCCAGGGCGACCTGAACCTCGCGCTCTATGGCGTTCACAACGAGAGCCCGCGCATCGTGATGGCCACGAGCAGCGTGGAAGACTGCTTCTGGACCACCATCGAGGCGTTCAACCTCGCCGAGGCCTACCAGTGCCCGGTAATTCTGCTCTCGGACCAGGCACTTGCCACCCGCAAATGCACCATCAGTCCGCCGGACCTTTCGAAGATAAAGGTTATAGACCGTGCAGTTCCGTCCGATGCCGAGCTCGCGGACGGCTACCTGCGATTTAGAGACACGCCGAGCGGCGTCTCCCCAATGAGCAGGCCAGGCACACCCGGCGGCGCTTACGTCAGCACAGGCATTGAGCACGACGAATCCGGCGACCCTGGCTACACCCCGCAGCTTGCCATGCAGATGAAGCGCAAGCGCTACCGAAAGTTCGACAGCGTGCTGCGAGACCGCGCGGCAGACCTGGTGCGAACCTGGGGCGAAGAGGGACAGGCGGAGGTCGGCGTCATCGCCTTCGGCTCAACCGAAGGGGTCATTCGCGAGGCCACCGAACGGGCTCGATCTGAAGGGTTCAAGATCGCTCATCTGCACCTGCGGCTCCTAAACCCGCTGCCTGTGGACCAGATCAATGAGTTCGCGGCCCGCTGCGACCGGCTGCTGATTCCCGAGCTGAACTTCACCGGTCAGTTCGCGGGGTGGCTCCGGGTGAATACAGACTTGAAGTTTGCAACGTATCATAAGGATGAGGGCGTGCCCTTCATTCCAAACGAAATCTACCAGCAAATCACCATGCTGGCCGGGCAATAGGGGGAGACGAACATGGCAGTTGCGGAGGCGCTGTTTGCGCCCAAGGACTTTAAGTCGGACCTCAAGCCCATCTGGTGCGCCGGCTGCGGAGATTTCGGAGTGCTTAATGCACTCTACAAAGCGATGAGCGCGTGCGGACTCAACCCAGAGACAACCGTAGTAGTCTCCGGCATCGGCTGCTCATCTCGCCTGCCCGGGTTTGTGAAGAGCTATGGGTTCCACGGCGTGCATGGGCGCGCTCTGCCGATAGCCACCGGCATCAAGGCGGCCAGGCCGGACCTCGATGTAATCGTGGTGGGCGGCGACGGCGACGGCTACTCGATTGGCGCCGGTCACTTTCCGCACTGCGCCCGACGCAACCCGGACATCACCTACCTAATCATGAACAACAACACCTACGGGCTCACCAAGGGTCAGGTCTCGCCTACCTCCATGGTGCCAATGGTGTCGTTGGGATCGAAGATCGATTCGAAGCGGTGGAAGACCACGCCATACGGCATGATGGAGGACAGCATCAACCCGATTGCCCAGGCCATTGCGTGGGATGTGTCGTTCGTTGCACGGGGATTCTCATACAAGCCGAATCAGCTTGCGGATATCCTCACCCAGGCGATAAAGCACAAGGGATTCAGCCTCATCGACGCATTCTCGCCCTGCCCTACCTTCAACCAGGATCAGAACGACGACTTCTACAAGGACCGCACGTACGATGTGCCTGAAGACCACGACCCGACGAACCGCGTCAAGGCCTTCGAACTGGCGATCAAGCCCGAGGGTTATCCCATCGGCGTCATCTACCGCAGGGACGATAAGCCGAGCCTGCTCCACGAACAGGCCGTGCTCCGCGAGAGATTCGCGGGCCAGGGCTCGCTGGAGAAGCTGTTCTCGAAGTTTGCCTAGCCTGCATTATTCACATCGCTCGTGAAAGCGGTACAGACTCCGTCATTCCTGCATGTCCTTAGCAGGAATCCAGTTTCGCTCTTCTGGATTCCTGCTTCCGCAGGAATGACGGTGGAGCGCATGCACCTTCATGAATAGATCGGGCTAGGCGTACAGCGATTAAGGACTTGAAGTAACAGCGGCCCCGCCACGTTGGCGGGGCCGCTGTCGTTGTGAACCTCGTGTCGGAGCACCCCTCAGCGGGCCTTCGCAGAAGCCTTGTTTGAATAGGCGCTCTCCATCCCCGACCTGATTGCAGTAACACGGTAGTAGTAGATTACGCCAACCTTTAGGGATGTGTCTACGTATGTGGTGGTCGCACTAATCGTGGCCTTCAGATTGAACGGCCCAGCGCTCACGGTAGACCGGTATATGCGGTTTTCCGTCACGCCCGGCGTCGACGACTGCGTCCACTTTAGAGTTATCTTCTTCGTGCCCCCGGTTGCGGTCAGTCCGGTGGGCGCCGCTGGGGGACTAGGCGCGACAGGAGTGGCGCTTGCCTCGTTGGAGTTCGAGCTTTCCACCTCGCCGATCACGGCTGAAACCACGTAGTAGTAGGTGGCGCCGTTTGATAGCCCAGTGTCTGTGTATCCCGTCCCAATGGTCGAGCCGACGACAGTATACGGGCCGCCGCTGTTGGTGGCGCGCTTCACCCTGTACCCCGTCGCGCCGGAACTCGCGCTCCAGGTGAGGCCCACCTGGCTATCACCTGCGCTCGCCGTCAGGCCGGTGGGAGCGGGCGGCGGACCGGTGGGTGTGGCGTTGGCCTCATTGGAATAACCACTCTGGTCACCCGAATTCACCGCCACGACCACATAGTAGTACGTAACTCCGTTCTGGAGCGGGATTACGTACCATTCGCCGTAGTCGTCAATGTTCCAGTCTCCGTAATCGACGTAGCTCGTTCCATTTGTGTAATAACCGTAGTTGTACGGACCGCCGCTGGTGGTGGCGCGCTTAATGTAGTACCCGGTGGCGCCGGCACTGGCATCCCACGAGAGGCTCACCGTTGCGTCACCCGCGGTGGCCGTAAGGCCGGTGGGAGCATCGGGCGGAAGCGGGGCCATGGGAGTGGCGCCGGCCTCATTGGAATATCCGCTCCGCCCGGCCGCATTCACCGCTACAACCACATAGTAGTAGGAAACGCCGTTCTGGAGAGGGTCTACATAATATCCGTCATACTCGTTGCCAATCCAGTCCCCATAGTCGATGTAGCTCGTTCCGAATACGTCTCCAAACGTCACATTCGTGTATGGGCCGCTCGGAGTAGTCGAGCGATAGATGTGATACCGCTCTGCCCACGCGCTCGCACTCCACGAAAGGCTGACCAGCGTATCACCTGAGGTGGCTATGAGTCCGGTGGGCGCAGGAGGCGGAGGTGGCTGGATGGGAGTCGCGCTGTCCTCGTTCGAATAGCCGCTCTGGCCGCTTGAATTCACTCCTACGACCACATAGTAGTAGGCGACGCCATTGGTGACTGCGACGTCGGTGTAGGTCGTTTCGTACACATAGTAACGAGAGAATTCGTACGGACCGCCGGGAGTGGTAGATCGCAGGATGTAATACCAGGCAGCGCCTGTGCTCGCATCCCAGGAGAGGCTGACCTGAGCGTAGCCAGCAGTGGCGGTTAGCGCAATAGGAGTAGTGGGAAGCGGAACGGCGTCGGCCACCGGCGGGCTGACGAGGTTGTGCCCATAGCCTGCCGCAACACCTACCGCCCCTAAAACACCGGGGACATGCACCGGAACGGTGCTGTTCGTTGTTGTCCCATTCCCGAGCTGGCCCTGCGCGTTAGAGCCCCATGCCCACACCGTGCCGTCGATCTTAAGAGCGACGCTGTGTCCGTAGCCACCCGCAACCCCCACGGCCCCGGAAATATCGGTCACATGCACGGGCACGCTGCTGCTGATGGTCGTGCCATTGCCTAGCTGCCCGCTGTCGTTCAATCCCCAGGCCCACACGCTGCCATCGCTCTTGACGGCAAGACTATGATGTAGGTGGCTGCCGCCCACCTCGACGACTCCAGTTAGGCCAGTTACCTGCACCGGCACCCTGCTGCTGATGGTTGTGCCATTGCCGAGCTCGCCGTAGCTGTTGCTGCCCCAGGCCCACACAGTACCGTCGCTCTTCACGGCCAGGCTGTGGTATCGGCCTCCTGCCACTCGCACAACCCCGGTAAGACCCGTGACTTTCACCGGCACGCTGCTGTTCGTGGTTGTGCCATTGCCGAGCTCGCCGGAGTTGTTGAGACCCCATGCCCACACCGTGCCGTTGCTTTTGACGGCAAGGCTATGCTGCCAGCCCGCTGCCACCTGTACAACCCCTGACAGACCTATCACGGGTACAGGCACATAACTGTCCGTGGTCGCTCCATTGCCGAGTTGGCCGGAGCTGTTGAAACCCCATGACCACACGGTGCCGTCGCTCTTAGCTGCAATGCAGTGGTAAACACCTCCCGCAACCCTCACGACCCCGGAAACGCCGGTCACCTGCCCCGGCAAACGGCCGTCGGCGGTCGCTCCATTGCCAAGAGCACCGAAGGTGTTGGAACCCCAAGTCCAAACCGTGCCGTCGCTCTTAACTGCCAGGCTATGGTAGAAGCCTCCGGCCACTCCCACGACTCCGGAAAGACCGGGAAAGACCTGGACCGGCACGCTGCTGCCCGTGGTTGTCCCATTGCCGAGTTGGCCATAGGCATTAAATCCCCACGCCAACGCATTGCCCTGTGCGTGTGCCGGGGCCGCTGCGATGAGAATGAATAGCAAGAATGCAATCGTGCTAACAGCCCTATTGACTAAGGTAAGCATAAGAATCTCCTTGTGTTGCGAAAATGGACTAAACCTCGTATCCAGTCTATACGACCACCGTTAATGGGGCGCAAATGGCGCGCTAAATCTCCGTGAACTCTTCTGCCGGGCCCTGGCCGTCCGTGGCGGATTCGATGCTGCCTCGACACCGTTTATCGGGTTCCTCATGAAGGGCTGGGGCAAGTCTAGGATTTCCGCCCCAGCCCTCAGTGTGCGAACGATCTCGAGGGTATGCATCGTTCGGCTGGCATAATCGCGGGCCGACAGACACCTCGGCGTTCTACTTATTCGACCGACTCGAAGCCCTTGAACACGAAGTGATAGGCGTCAAGCCCTCGGTCGTAGTGAGCCGTGAACTCCGTGGGGTATCGTGTCGCCTTACCCAGGACGGCGGGCATCGGAATCGGCAGAGTAAAGTTCTGCCTGCGGAGCAGGAACTCGCGCGTAATCATCGGCTCGATGAAGTGCATATACGGCTCCCCTAAAGCTATGTACTTGGCGTACGGCAGGAATCCCGCAAGCATCGTGAGTTCCCAAGGGTCGGTGGCAGTGAACTCGGTGAGCGGAGCCGAATGCCGCCCCATCTGTGGTACAGATCCTTCCGGCTGGGCGTAGCCAAGTGGCACGCGGGTGGCCGGAACTGGGGGCACGGGTGGCCCTGGCGGAATCGTCACCACCTGGGCCGCCGGAATGGCGTAGAAGTGGAAGTCGAAGTGGGGCGCCATGTACCGAAACATATCTGCATAGGAAGGGTTTGTGGGATGGCCGTGGAGCTGTGAGTGAATCTCCGCATGGTTGAAATACGTCGTTTCCTGAACGATCGCCGGATACTTCAGCGTTGCAACCGCGCCCAACGGCCCGGTTCCAGGAAACGGCTGGTTCTCGACCATGGCCATCGGTATCGTCAATCCAACCCAGATCACTTTGCCACCGCCATTAACCCGAGCCCACGTGCTTACCGTACCGCCGGAGACCGTGGTAGACTCACCTTCTACGAAATGCTCATCTAGTCGCCCTGCCTGCGCCCGACTATTCACCAAAATGCCGCCGGCCAGCAGTGCCACTACTCCGAGCGCCATTGTTATGCCTAGCGCTCTCAACCTGTTCTGACTCTTGCTCAGTAACATCTCGATTTCTCCTCGATCTAGATTTCGCGTACCCTGTTGTCCGCGCCCGTACACGACAGCCCCTCTGTTGATTCGCCGGCTAACCGTGCTTGCTTGTTACGGGTACAGTCTACAGGTTCACTCTCCCAAAACTCTCCCAGACAGTGGAGCTACCGTTCGCTCTCTTCCACGGCGTAGGCAACGGCCTGCTCCCAGGTCATAGCGCGACCCGCTTCCCAGGCAGCCGCAAAGACCTCATCGTCCAGGCTCTCGCGCAGCGTCGCTATATGCGCGCCATATTCCGGTAGTTCGTTTGACGGTATTGGAGCGCGGAGTACCTGGCGCAAGCTGTCGGCTGCTCCAAACAATTGCGCGGACCGCTTTGCCTGTTGCTGAGACGCTACGTTTGCCAATCCTTCCAGCGCCTCAGCGATGTAGAGTTTATTGCCTAACTCACTCTGTATCCCCAGGCCCTCCACATGAAGAGAACGCGCTGAGGCATATTCGCCCTGGCGATAGGCCAAATTCCCCATGCTGGTGAGGTCGAGCGCGATGCCTTGCTTGTCTCCTAGCGCCCGCCTGATCGCCAGGCTCTCCTCGAAGAGCGCATGGGTAAATGCGTAGTTACCTTCGTGAATGGCCACATACCCCAGGCGGTTGAGGGAGTGCGCGATGCCGCGTATGTCCCCTAATTCACGCCTAATCGTCAGGCTCTCCTCATAGAGAGTACGAGCTGATGCATAGTCGGCCGCGTGACTGGTCACATTCCCAAGGTGGACTAGGGAATGAGCGATGCCACGTTTGTCCCCTAACTCCCGTTTAATCGCCAGGCTCTCCTCATAGAGAGAACGCGCTGAGGCATCGTCACCCTGATCATGGGCCACATTCCCCAGGTTCCCGAGGGAATGAGCGATGCCACGTTTGTCCCCTAACTCCCGTGCTATCGCCAGGCTCTCCTCGTACATCGTGCGGGCATCAGGATAGTCACCCTGGAAAATGGCCACATTCCCCATGCCCTTGAGGCAGGTCGCGATGCCTCGCTTGTGCCCTAACGCTCGCAGAATAACCAGGCCC
This sequence comes from bacterium, assembly GCA_009885735.1. GTDB lineage: Bacteria > Armatimonadota > Chthonomonadetes > Chthonomonadales > CAJBBX01 > VFKD01. Next base: position 2,709 of record VFKD01000107.1, on the reverse strand, counting down.
TCCTCGTAGAGAGAACGCGCAGAGGCGTAGCCGCCCTGGTCACACGCCATGAGTCCCAGGTTAATGAGGCAGTAGGCGATGCCGTGCTTGTCGCCTAGCTCGCGATAGATCGCCAGACTCTCCTCGTGGAGAGAAAGCGCAGAGGCGTAGTCGCCCTGGTCTTGGGCTACAAGGCCCAGGTTGTTGAGGGAGCGCGCGATGGCTTGATTGTTCCCTCGCTCCCGATAGATCGCAAGGCTCTCCCCGCTCAACGCTCGCGCGGCAGGATAGTCGCCCTGATTTTCGGCCAACACGCCCGCCCCTTGCAGAGCCTTCGCCCGCCCGTTCGTTCGCTCCCTAGCCCCCTCCGTGTCCAGCGCCGCGATATATCGCGCTCTTCCCTCGCTGAAGTAACCGCGCACCGCCCAGAAACGTGCCAGCGCTCCGGACAGCCGCAGGCCGCAATCCGAGTATTTTGCATTTTGCATTTTGGATTCTATATCTGGCTCACCGCCTGCTTCACCAGCACACCAGGTCAGTGCGGCCCGCAGATTGTCGTTATCGATGTCCAGTCGGTTTAGCCACAATCCCTGCTCTGGCCCTATCAGTCGCGGCTCCGCATCCTCAGCCAATGCCAAGAAGAAGTTCGAGTGCCGCTTGCGAACATCTGCCAATGCCTCCTCCGGTAACTGCCCCTCCCCGTACTCTCTCAGCGTCTCGAGCATGCGAAACCGAATGCCGCTCCCGCTATCGTGTGTAGTCACCAGCGAGCACTCGCGCAGCATTGCCAGATGATCCAGCGCCAGCGGCTCTTCGCAAACCGCCTCTGCCGCCTCCACCGTCCAACCGCCTCGAAACACGCTTAGTTGTGCAAAGAATCGCTGCATCTCTGGCGAGAGCAGTCGGTAGCTCCAATCCACAGTAGCCCGAAGTGTCCGCTGACGCTCCGCAATGCCACGCTTGCGGCTAACCAGGAACTCGAACCGGTTGCCAAGCTGGGCAAGCATCTGCGAGGGAGACAGTACTAGAGCCCTGGCCGCGGCGAGCTCGATGGCGAGCGGAATGCCCTCCAGCCGGTCGCAGAGCTCGGCTAAGGCGGGCGCGTTGCTATTCGTGATCCGGAAGTCCGGCTTAGCGCTCTGCGCCCGGTCAACAAAGAGGCGCACACTCTCGAACAGGCCCAGGCGCTCAGGCGTGTCGCTGCCATTAGGTGTACTGAGGGGCTCCACTGCGAACTCCACCTCGCCCGGCAGGCTCAGCGTCTGCCGAGAGGTCACCGCGCACTTGAGCGTGGGAACACGGTTCAGCAGGACTTGGACAACCTCTGCTCCTCCCACAACGAGCTGCTCGAAGTTGTCCAGCAGCAGCAGCGTGGACTGGTTCGTTAGCGCCGCTGCCAGTTGGTCCAAAGGTTCAGGGCTTGCCGCCAGCGGGACGCCCATGGCCTGCAGGATAGTTTGCGGTATCAGGCCGGCATCGGAGAGGTCGGCCAGGGGCACAAACCAAATTGCGCCCGCGAAAGTCTCTGAGAATCGCCCTGCGGCCTCAATGCAGAGGCGTGTCTTGCCGGTCCCGCCTGGTCCCGTTAAGGTCAACAGGCGGGTCTCCGGAGACGATAGGATTTCCACGATGCGGGCGATCTCCGCTTCTCTGCCGAAGAAGCGGGTGAACTGTAGAGGCAGATGGGCGCATTGGACTGGGGCGGCGTTCAGAAGAGGAAACTCCTGGATCGCCATCTCGGGATAATCCGCCTGAAAAAGTCGTTCCGGCTCTTCCACGTCCCGCAGCCGCCAGACGCCCAGGTCCTTCAGATGCACCTGCGGGTCCAGGTCTCTCTTCAGCAAGCTTGTGGTCGCCTCCGAGCAGAGGGTCTGCCCGCCATGCGCAGCGGAAAGCATCCGCGCGGCCCGGTGCAGCATCGGCCCTCGGTACGCTCCCTCTTCCAGCTCCACATCTCCCGTGTGCAGCGCTATGCGCACCCGCAGGCTGCCCACCTCCTTCGGCCAGGGCTGCGCGTCCAGCGAGCGCTGGCAGTCAATCGCGCACGCGAGGCCATCTCCGACGCTGCCAAATACGACCAGAAATGAGTCTCCGGCCTCCTTCACCTCCTGCCCGCCGTTGCGGCGAAACTCCCGGCGCAGCACCGCATGGTGCGTGGACAGCGCAGTGCGGAAGGCGTCTCCTGCCTTCTCCCAGAGAGCGGTCGAACCTTCGATATCGCTCATTAGGACGGTGACGGTACCGGTGGGAAGCGCGATCTGGGCGGCAGCAGAAGGCAAAGGAGTCGCGACAGTCGCCGCGCGGATGTCCAGGGCCGGACGGCTTTGAGCTAACTGATCTTCAAGCTGAAGGGCCACTTGGCTCAAGGCGCTGCTCGGCTCTTCACCCAGGTCCTGGTCCAGCAGGCGCTCATACTCGCGATACTGCCGCAGCGCGGCCTCAATGTGACCGGACGCAGTTAGGAGACGAATCAACTCCCGGTTCGCTTCTTCGCCTAGCGGATCCAGAGTCACGGCGCGCCGCGCAATTTCCTCTGCGGCCCCGAAGTCGCCCGACTTCTCGAGCAGGGCGGTCAGTTGACCCGCCGCTTGTTGGAACCTCTGGGCCAGCCGCTCCTGCGCGGGTGCGATCCAGTCGTCATAGTAGTCGGGCAGCAGCGGCCCCTTGTACTTCTCAAGGGCTCGCATCAATAGAGGTGCGTGGTCTGGGGAGTTACGCGCCTGTGTGGCT
>VFKD01000458.1 GCA_009885735.1 bacterium | reverse complement strand
GCGTGCTGACTGAAGTCGCTGAACATCTCATTCGACTGTCCGCCCACGGCATGGCAATTGACGCATCCTGCCGTTCCGGAGAACAGGTGGCCGTGCCGTCCTGTTCTCGATCTGGCGTACACCGGAACTCCTGGAGGATGCGCTCCACCGTCCCCGTTTAAGGTCGTAACGGGGCAGGCATTCCTGCGGAAGCAGGAATCCAGAAGAGCGAAACTGGATTCCTGCTAAGGACATGCAGGAATGACGGATTGACGGTCTGTACAGCTTTCACGAGTGTCGTGAATACGGCAGGCTAACGGGGAACCAGAGCGACCACCGGTCCCCGCTGCTCGTTAGTGCGCCTGACCGATGAGCGACTCCGTAAACGTAGGAAGGTGAGTGAGGTCCATGACGAGGGTTCCGTTGGCCTTCAGGTCGGCATAGGCCCCGGTGCCGCTCACGACGCGCCAGACGCCGTTCATCGAATGCATGTTGCAGTCCAAATGCACAACGATCGTACCAGCGTCGGACGTCAGTGTGTCGACGCAATGCACCGACATTCCGTTGATGTTGATCACCATCGATGTCGTCCCGGTCGCCACGACGGCGCCGGTAGCCACGAACGTTCCCGTGGTCGTAGTCGGCGAGTTGAATTCCTCAGCAAGGGCAAAGGTCACCGACTCGGGAGGTGTGGCGGTCGCGCGGATTCCGACCGCCAGCGCGATCGTGACGGCCAGGGCCAGACAGAGGGTGGAAAAGAGGCTTCTCATAATCATGCTCCTTTAGGGCATAGAGAATACGGCCTTAGCCGCATCAGGCGTATCGCGCGGTGAGAAGGATGTGTGTCGTACCGCTGCCGCCTGTATTTGGTATGTTATCAGAGGGGTGTATACGGCGGCGTACTCGAAAGTCCAGGAAAAGCGTATACGAACGCAGAATTGTGTTTCGGAAAGACTCCCAAAGGCACCCGTGACGACCATGATGCAGAGCCAGCACAGAGCTTCTACCCTCGACATCCGACTCTTCGGCTCCTTTTCCGTGTGCATCGGCGGTCAGCCTCTGGCCCCCCTTCACACCCGCAAGGGTCGCTATCTGCTTGCCCTTCTCACCCTTCGCCATGAGCGCGAAGTGGAACGCGAGTGGCTGGCCGGGACGCTCTGGCCCGACAGTACGGAGCGTCAGGCGCTCCATAATCTCAGACAGACCCTCTCCAATCTCCGCCGTGCGCTCGGCGCGGAGGCGTACCTCCTAGGGTCGCCAACGCCACACACCCTTTGTCTGGACTTGACCGGCTCCGCTGCGGACGTGGTGTCCTTTGACCAGGCTATTGCACGCGGCGACGAGGCCTCCCTGAAGAAGGCTATTGACCTCTATTCGGGCCCTTTGCTGGAAGACTGCCTGGAGGAGTGGGCGCCAGCGGAGCGCGAGTCACGCGAGCAGGCGTATTTGGGCGCGCTGGAGACATTGGCCCGGCATAAGGAAGAGTGCGGTGAAAAGGGGGAGGCTGCTCGTCTCCTGCGCCTGGCGGTGGGCGTGGATCCGCTGCGCGAAAGCGCGCAGCGCCGTTTGATGAGGGTGCTGGCATCGGACGGGAATGACACGGGCGTCCGGCAAGTCTATCGGGACCTGCGGCTGCTGATGCACCGCGAATTCAACTCCGAACCAGACCCCGAAACGGCGGAGCTGTTCCAGCAGCTACGCGGCAATGCGAGACGAACTGCAAAAGGCAGGACGAGAGGCGGCGAGATCTCCGTCCTCGCCCCTGCCGCCCCTCCCCGCATGCCGCATCCGCTGACCGAACTGATCGGCAGAGAGGAGGAGGTAAGGGAAATCAAAATGCGCCTGGCGTCCTCACGGCTGGTGACGCTGACGGGAACGGGCGGGGTGGGTAAGACGCGGCTTGCGCTGGCTGTGGCGGAAGAGGTCGCCGTGGATTACGCCGACGGGGTCTGGTTTGTTGAGCTTGCATCTCTGTCCGATCCGGCGCTCGTTGCCCAGACGGTGGCCACCGCGCTGAGCCTCCACGAGGTGGCGGGCCGTCCGTCGGCAATGACGGTTGCGGATTTTCTGCGGGAGCGGCAGGCGCTGTTGGTGCTGGACAACTGCGAACACCTGCTGTCGGTGTCCGCGCCGCTTACAGCGGCCTGGCTAAGCGACTGCCCTTCCCTGTGCATCCTGGCAACGAGCCGCCAACCGCTGGGCCTTACGGGCGAGGTGGCATGGCGGGTTCCTTCGCTTGCCACGCCGCCCCCTGAGGCGCTGGGCACGCAGGATAAAAACCTTGTTGCCATCCTGATGGAGTACAGCGCCGTTAGGCTGTTCGTCGAGCGAGTGGTCGGAAGCGGGGCCGTTTTTGCCTTGACGGTGCAAAATGTAGCGGCGGTCGCTCAGATATGTCATCGCTTAGAGGGTGTTCCTCTGGCGATCGAACTGGCGGCAGCGCGTGTGCGCTCCCTGTCAGTGGAGGAGATCAATGCCAAACTCGACCACCGCTTCCGTTTGCTCACAGGCGGCAACACGGCTCTGCCCCGACAGCAGACGCTGCGCGCCGCGATTGACTGGTCGTATGACCTGCTGACACCACAGGAGAAAGCGCTGCTTCATCGGCTGTCCGTCTTTTCCGGGGGCTGGACGCTGGAAGCGGCGGAACTGGTCTGCATCGGGCAAGCGTCGTCCGCGGAGACTATTGAGGAATGGGAGGTGCTAGACCTGCTCACCGGGTTGGTGGACAAATCCCTGGCTCTGCCGGAGACACGAGAAGGACACACCCGCTACCGCTTGCTGGAGACCGTGCGGCAGTATGCACAGGAGCGCCTGGTGGAGAGCGGGGAGGCGGAGAGAGTACGGGGCCGTCATTGCGACCACTTTCAGTCCATCGTCCACTCCTTGAACGCGACACACACGGGTGCAGAATGGCAAGTGTGGCTGCGTCGGGTGGATCGAGACTACGACAATGTGCGGGCTGCCCTCAACTACTGCCTCGGCAACAGCGCCTACGCGGAAGCGGGATTTCGGGCAGCGGTTGCCTTGGAACTTGACAACTACTGGCTGGAGTATTTCCTGGTCGCAGAGGGGTATGCGCTGCTGCAAGCCTTCCTCGCCCGCCCGGAGACACAGGAGCCTACCCCGCTGAGGGGACGGGCACTCGTCGGTGCGGGGTTCTTGGCCCTCTGTCTGGGCGAATGCACGACTGCCATTCCCCTGCTGGAAGAGGCGCTGTCCCTTTTGCGGCAGCACGGGACGGGAGTAGCGGGGTGTCTGGGGACTTTAGGTGGAGCCTATTTCGACATGGGTGAGCCGGAGTGGGCGCGGCCATTCTACGAGGAAGGGCTGGCGGCGGCGCGAGAGTTGGAGTGGTCAGAGATGGCGCCGTCCTGGCAGGTTCGTTCCATGTTGCTTGGCCTGTCGAATGTCTGTCGCCTACGGGGGGAGTATGAGGCCGCCCGAAGGTACGCGGGGGAGATAGTGGCTCTGTATAAGGATGGAACGGAGTGGTGCGGCCACGCGGCGCTGGCGAACATCCTTGTCTTGGAGGGGCGTCTCACTGAGGCGCGTGAGGGCTACGTACGCAGCCTTTTGGCCTGGCGGTCAGGATATGATGGGCAGAGAAAATACGTTGTCAGCGCGCTGGAAAGGCTGGCTGCATTAGACGTGTTGGAAGGGAGGTGGGAGCAAGCCGCGCGACTGCTTGGGGCTTGCGAGGCGTATGGGGAGGCGACATATTCGCCTGTCTCGCTTCCGGACCACGCGGAGTTCTACGACGCCGCACTCGCCAGTCTCCGTGCGGCTCTGGATGCCGACGCCTTCGCCGCCGCCTGGGAGAAGGGGCGACAGATGACGTTCTCGCAGGCACTAGAGTACGCGCTTGAGGAGTGCAAAGCATAGTGGCGATAGACTTAGCTACGGATGATTTTGTTCGGTGAACAAACAACCGAAAGTCTAGACTATCTTCGGATACGCCCCATACAGCGCACCTTCGTGAAAGCGCACCTCACCAGCAGCAAGGGCAGAAGGGAGTTTGTCCCCGGTCAGCTTCAGGAGCTCGCCCTCCGGCGTGAGGACGCACTTGCCCACCTCCTGCCACGGCAGGGCAGCTACGACCTCGCGGGCCTCTGCCATCATCCGCCTAAACTCGATCGAGAGCGCCGCGGCGGAGGGGCGTGGCCCCTCGAACTCCAGGTGTGCCAGTTCTACTTCAGTGTATCTCGCTGAACGCGCCGCCTGCTCCAGAATGAAAGTAGGATTCAGACCGGGGTCCTTCCCGGAGGCGGCCCACACAAGGTATCCGAGCGGCTGCAGACGGGATTCGCACTCGATGATATCGATCCAGTCTCGCGCTACTGCCCTTCCGATAAGAGCAAGCACCTTATTCGTCGCGAGATCAAACGGGTGCATTGTTAAGCCAAGTTCGGAGTGCTCCTGGAGCGGATAGAACCTGAATGCGCTGTCGAACGCCCATTGGAGTCTCGTAGCCTCGTCTTCGCTTGACACTCGCACTTCGACGAAAGTGGAGGAGTTCCGAAGGGTCTCGACCTCAAACCCCGCGCTAAGCAGAATCGCGACATCACTCGCGGTGACGAGTTGAACTGCTTCCTCGCTATCGTGAAAGATGTCCACGTCCTCTGAGTACCTAGGAGCAGCCAGAAGAGTGTTGAGCGCCGCTCCTCCGGCGACATAGCTCTCGCCCGAGCTCCTGCGGCTCTGCGCAAGGAGGCCTGCTATTGTTCTCTGGAAATCGGTAAGAGCCATTCGCGAAGTTCCCTTGAGCGTTTGAATGCGCTGCGGTCACCGTAGCGCTCAATGTTGTCCAAGACCATGAACCGCTCGGTATCCGTCGTCGGTAAGTATTTTCTGCCTCCGAACCACATGCACATGGTCCGATACTCCTCCAGCAAGCCGTTGATCTCGGAGTAGATCTCTTCTCTAGTAGGGGTCTCGCTGTCCATAAGTCTATTGTAGCATTCTTGCCGTTGGCCAGCAGGGCTAACAGCTATGGGCTCCTCGTGGGCGCCGTCGTGTGGGCCCGCGTAAGCAGGCGTGCAGCATTCGCGCGCGACCAGTTCCACGTGCGGAGGTCTGATGTGGACCGAATCTCGCCCTCTGTCAGGATCGTGCTTTCGCCACCACGCCGATATTCGCGAAGCGGCAATCGCGCCTTGATGAGCGCCGGAACCGCATCGCTGCTCAAGGAGGCAAGGTAGCTCGTATCAATGCCGCACGTTCCGATGCGCGTGATGTTCGTGCGAACGATCAAGGCGTCTGGATTCATCACGTTGAGTCCGGCGATCACGAGCCCTGCCGCGGCAAGTACGCCCGGCATGAAGGCGTGGGGCTTGTTCCGCAGGATCGTGACGGTTGTCCAAGCAAAGGCCAGGGCAAGCCACGCCATGAAGGCGGTCGAGTACAAGCGGAGCTCGGTGAGGCCATACTGCGCGGTGTAGAGGTTCATCCTTTGAACCGCCGAGGCCATCACAACGAATAGAAGTACGATGAGGGTTCCAGAAAGCGCAGCGAAGACGCGGTGGG
>VFKD01000563.1 GCA_009885735.1 bacterium | reverse complement strand
GCCGCTCGCAGCAGCGGGCGACAGAAAGCGAGCACCACAAGAAGAAGGATGAGCACGCGTACGAGCAAGAGCAGAAGCTGCTCTATTCGAAGCCTCCGGTTGGTGCGCCGCTCCGAGAGCTTCAGGAACTCCCATGCCGCCCACGGGATGATGCGCAGCCTCTTACGGCGAATGAGGTGCAGCAGGATTGGGATGGCAACGAGCCCAATTGCGCCCAAGAAGGCAGGATTGAGGAAAGAGAACTGTCCCACTGCCGCTAACCCTTCAACCGCTGCGATAGGTATTTCGCGAGGGAGCTGTCGAGCGGCTGATCGGTCACCCAGGGCACATAGTCCATCACCATCTCCCGACAGCTTCGCTTGATGCCCTCGGTGAACTCGCCGAATACCCTCAAGTACTCGCGGCGCAGGGCATTCGGCTCCGCGAGCAGAGGACCCTCAAGTTCCATCCCCTCAAACTGCGCAAACTCTCGGAACGGGAACTCAAGCTCGGCTCGGTCGAGCACGTGAAACACCACCACCTCGTGTTTCCGGTGCCGAAAGTGCTGGAGGCCTTTCCTAACCTCGGCCGCGTCATCAAACAAGTCACTCAGCACGATGATGAGGCCCCTGCGCTTCAGGCGCTCTGCCAGGTCGTGAAACGTGTGACTGATGCCGGTCTTCGGCGCGGTCTCGGCCGTCTCCATCCGATGCAGAAGCTCCCGAAGGTGCGAAGGCGTGCCCGCAGGGGGCAAGAAGCTTCGCAGACCGGAGTCGAAGAGGGCCAGCCCAACCGAGTCGCGCTGGTTCAACAGGAGCGATGCGATGGATGCGGCTGTGACGGACGCATAATCAAGCTTGGTTATGGCGCCTGACGTGTAGTTCATCGACGTGCTGGTGTCGAGCACCAGCGTAGCCTTGAGGTTCGTCTCTTCTTCAAACTGTTTTATATAGAGGCGGTCCGAGCGGCCATACACCTTCCAGTCGATGTGACGAATCTCGTCTCCCGGAGTGTAGTCGCGGTGCTGAGCAAACTCCACGCTGTAGCCCCGATGAGGGCTCTTATGGAGGCCTGAGATTACTCCCTCAACCACGGCCCGCGCTCTCAGCTCGAGCCCTGCTATACGTGCGAGGGTACTCGGATCCGCAAGTTTTCGGCCCGGTGGCGCACCAGTCTCGCTCAAAACGCTCTCCTCGCTGACACTTGGTATTGACCGAGACGAATGGCAGAATGCAACCGTTCGTATCTCAACGGATGTAGAGGAATTCTGAGGAGTTGAGCGCGGCCCAACAGACGGCTGAGAGTCCTTGGCGAGCGGCTACAGATATGGCTTGCGCGGCTTCGGCTGCGCTTGGCGGCCTTCCAAAGGCAGATACATACACTGCCCGAACCTGATCGACAACCTTTAGGTGTTGTGTGGAGACCGTCTCGGCGTAGAGTCGAGCCTGACGCAGCACGAACGGGCTATTCATCATCTCGAGCGCCTGCAGCGGCGTGGTGGTAACTGCTCTCTTCGGCGTCTTGGTGGAGGGATCTGGGCAGTCGAGCGTCTCGAGCAGCGGGTCCCGAGCCGAGTTCACACACATCCGATAGACGCTGCGCCGCAGGTCGTTAGGTTCCGTGGAGTCGATGAGCGTGTAGAAGTTTGAGTTTGCCACTTGAACTGAAAACGGCTTGAAGCTTGGTCCGTGAATCTGCGTGTTGAGCGTGCTGCTCAGCGCAAGCATCGTGTCGCGCACCAATTCGGCTTGGAGCCGCTGGGGCGCGAATCGCCAAAGAAAGCGATTGTCGGCATCCTTCTTTGCGTTGCGAGCGTTGTAGGCGCCGGACTGGCGATAGGTGTTCGATAGCAGAATCTGGCGGTGAAGCGACTTGAGGCTCCAGCCCATCCCGCCTGCGGACGCGGGCTTCATAAACTGCGCCGCAAGCCAATCGAGCAGCTTAGGATGGCTGGGTCGCTCGCCGTTGAAGCCAAAGTCATTCGGACTGCCGACGATGCCCTTGCCAAAATGGTAGTGCCACACGCGGTTCACGATTACCCGAGCCGTGAGCGGATTTCGAGGGTCGGTGATCCATTTCGCGAGCTTGAGGCGTCTGTCGGCCTCCGGACCATCTGGAGCCAGGCCGAAGTCGCTTGGGTACGCGCGAACGGCGCTAAGGCCCGCGGGAGACACTGTTTCGCCCTGTGCTTCGAAGTCGCCTCGGCCCAGAATCCGGGTGGGCTGGGCCGGCTGCTTCGGCGCTGCTGCGTAGCACAGGGGCGGAACCGAGACGTCCGTGACGGCTGCCCGCGCCGCCTCCAAGTCTTTTCGCACCCTTGCTAGGGCGGAGCGCTCATCCTCAGACATCGCTGCCAGAATCTGTGCCTCCGAGATGCCGCCCACACTCGCCTCGAAGGATGCAGCAATTTCCTGGGCTGTGAGCGCACGGGAATAGAGCCGTGCTTCATCTATCTCACCGGTCAAGGCCCCGTTCGCAGCGCCAGTGTGCCTTAATCCAAAGAGCAGCCTGGCCGATCCTGTGCGGTAGGTCGCAACGCTCGCTGCACCACCCTCGGCGGTATACGGCGTGCCATACGGCTTCCCGTTGCGGTAGAGCCGAACAGAGCCGTCCGCCGCATAGACCGCCGCGAGGTGCAGTGGCTTCCCCACGGAGGCGTCCGGCTCCGGAGGTCCGTTCACATCCTTCGTTCGCACGAAGCCGTTGCTTCCCGCCATCCATTGCCGTGGCATTCGCTCGCCATACACGATAGCGTCGAACTGCCCACCCTCCTCTGCCTCGATGCTGATGACACCGCCTCCGGCCTGCGCCAGGTTCGGCAGCGTGACCCAAGCCTCCAGCGTTTTCTCCCGAATGTCCATGGGAAGAGGCGACGTGCGTACGTAGGCGGCCGCGCCGCTCAGCTTGATGCGTCCAGAGCGGATGACTGCATTGCCAACAGCCGTCGCGCCTAGGCTTCCACCAGACTCGATCAGATCGGTGTCGAAGCTCCACGCCAACGTTGGCATTGGCCCCTTCGCGCGCTCCAGTCCGGGCGCTTTCGCAAGGCGGGTCCGGACAGCGGCCAGCATCTCGCTCTCGCGCTCTAGCAGCTCAGTTTCAGCCCGTTTGCGGGCAGCCAAGAGTACGGTCCTCGCCTCGGCCTCTGCTTTCGACTCGCTCGGCCTGTTGCCGGGGCTCACGCCGTCAAGAGCCGCCTTGAGGCGATAATAATCTCGTTGGGGAATGGGATCGAACTTATGGTCGTGGCAGCGCGCGCAGTTCGTGGTCATCCCAAGGAAGGTCTGGCTTACTGCGCCGACCATCTCCTCGAGTTCTTCTTCCCGGGCTCTGCCTCTCATTACGGTGCTCTGCTGCGTAAGGCCCACTTCGTCCCATGGGCCCGCGACCAGAAATCCAGTAGCGGCGATGCTGCTCGATGTTGCGTTCGGCATCACGTCCCCTGCGATCTGCTCACGCGCAAATTGGTCGAAGGGCACATCGGCATTTAGGCTGTCGATCACGTAGTCGCGGTATCTCCAGGCATGCTCGCGAAGAGCGTCTCGTTCATAGCCGTGGCTCTCGCCGAAGCGGGCGACGTCCAGCCAGTGACGTGCCCACCGTTCGCCGTAGTGAGGCGACTTCAGCATTTTCTCGACAAGTACCTCGTACGCACGCGGATTCCTGTCGCGAACGAAGGCGTCGATCTCAGAAGCCGTTGGCGGCAGGCCGACGAGGTCGAAAAAGACACGGCGAATGAGGGTTCGGCGATCCGCCGGAGGCGCGGGAGCCATCAGCTTGGCTTCGAGATTTGCCAACACGAACGCATCAATGGGACTTCGAACCCACTTCGCGGCGCGAACCTCAGGCGCATTGACAGCGCGAACCGGCTGCAGCGACCACCAGTCGAGGCCCGCACGCGTGAGGGGCGCCTTGCCCGAGCCAAAGATCCTAACGCCCGCCGGAACCGTGGCCCCACTGCGTATCCAGGTGCGAATTGCATCTAGGTCCGCGCTCGGAAGCGGTCCGCTCGGAGGCATCTTACCCTCCGCAACCATCTTGAGCAGCAGGCTCTTCTCGGGCTCGGCCGCGGACAGTGCGGCGCCGGACTTGCCACCTTTGGCGATGCCGACGGAGGTGCTGAGGTCGAGACCACCTGCGGGCGCCTTGCCGGAGTGGCACGAAACACATCGGCTTGAGATGATGGGCTTTACAGTCTTGATGAACAGTTCTCTGTCCGGACTTTGGGCAAGAGCAAGCGCTGCCGCCGCTCCCAGAACAGGCGTCACAGCCCAGGCGATGCCTAGCGCAGTCCGCTGAAGTGCGGACCTAGAAGTGTGATGAGAGACTCGCGACTCTTGACCTGCGACTAAAGTCGCGGCTGTTAGGGGCACGAAATCCACCTCCGTGGATTGAGTATTCAGTGCCCGGAGAGGCACTTTGTGATGTTCACAGCCGCGGTTTCAACCGCAGGAGCAAAGCCGAAAGGTTCTTCATCGGGAATCTAATACCGCGGGCCAGAGCCGGACTCCTTGCCGAATATCGAACCAACGACCTCGCGGGCAGCCTGCGACATAAACCCAAGCTCGCTGCTCACTGCGATGAACCTCCAGCCCTCCGCCAGACGGCGGTTCGCGGCATTAGCGTCGGCGACGTGCAGCCCCGGCGCGATGCCGTGCCGAACCGCTGCCTCGCGCAGGAGCTTGAGCGCCTCCACGAACTCCGGATCATCGGTCTCCATCGCTGGCGTCTTGTGCATGGAGGAGAGTAGATCGTTCGGACCGATGAACATTGCGTCCACGCCGGGAACCGCGAAGATGCTGTCGCGGTTGCGCACAGCCTCCACGTGTTCCGCCTGAACAATGACCAGTATCTCGTCGTTCGCGCGGGCATAGTATTCCGAGGGAGTGCAGCCGAAGTTGAGCGCATGGTAGCCTCCGCCCACGCTCCTGCGGCCTTGGGGCGCATACTTGCAGGCCTCCACCGCGGCGCGAGCCTCTTCCGCCGTGTTCACCATCGGGAAGACGATGCCGTAGGCGCCCGCATCAAGCGCGCGCTTAACGTTCTCGTAGCTGTTTACCGGTATGCGGGCCAGCGGAACGGACCCCGCATCCGCCACGGCCCCGAAGATACCCGCAGCCGTGTCCCAATCAATCGGGCTGTGCTCGAGGTCGAGCGTGAGCCAGTTGAACCCGCTGCGGGCCATGTATCGGGAAGCCATGTGGCTTCCCAGCGACAGCCAGGTTCCTACTTGCGCCTCGCCGCTCCGCAGCGCCGCACGAACCGTATTGGTCTTCAATCCACTCACCTCAGCTTGCAGATTCGCCGATTCTTGCGCCGTTCCTGCTTTGCATCAGACGGCTATTGAACCACGAAAGATGGTAATACCTCGAAAATGGC
>VFKD01000513.1 GCA_009885735.1 bacterium | reverse complement strand
TGCCCCAGGGAGCATCACCGATGTTGGCGATCGCCTTCGCAGCCTCCCAACCCGCAGCGACATACGCGGCCTGGGTCCAGCCTGGCTCTTCCCTCGCAGAGAAGCGCCACGCAGCATCGCTCACGATGCGCTCGACGGAGCCATCGGAATAGGTGATCGAAGCAAGAACAGCGAGACCCGCCGGACCATCAGAATTCTCCGCGGAGATTGCGATCACGTTGGGTCCCGGTTTCAGCGATCGCGCAATGTCGATGGCGGACATCGACTGCCACCCGCCTCCAGTGCTCACCTGTTCTCCGTTCACCGAAGCCGCAAATGAGTTGTCTGCCGCGGCATAGAGGGCTGCGGAGGCGATCTTCTTGCCGGTGGGAATCTCGAAGGTTCGACGGAAGTAGCGCTTGCCTGCCACTGCATTCTGGTGCGCATCTCCCACGTTGTCCCAGATCCATCGAACTCCTGTGAAGCTGACGGCAGCGCTTGCGCCCTCGGCGCCCGGGCCGATCCAGGCAGCTTTCCACTCCGAGGCATTCAGCAGGCCCGTCTCGAAGAAGGCCGGCTCAACGAGTTGACCCGCCTTGCCGTCACGGTCCCACACCAGCGGACGCCACCAGTAGCGCGTGCTTGACCGCAGCGGAGCGCCCGCATAGGCGATGCCTATTGTGTTGTCCGATTGCTTCAGGCCGCTGTCCCACACGTCCGCTCTGCCTGACTTGAGGAGGTCTGGACGGGTTGCCACGAGGACACGATATTTGGTTTGACGCGCGCCTCTGCGCCCATCCAGGATGGCCCAGGAGAACCGAGGGTTCGCCTCATCGAGCCCAAGCGGGTTCGTGAGCTGCTCAGCGCGAAGCGCCGTCGGCTTGCAGGAGATGCCTGCAGCTTGGGAGTGGGTGGACGGCTTGACGGCTAAGACCAGGCAGATTACGGCTATCCAGCGCGCCAGTTTCGGCATGGAAGACTCCTGTTGTGCGGTGGCGGCGCGCTCACATGTGTGGATAGGCGGCATGAAGCGTCGGCACGTGGCGTTTCGCCTTGTCTACGGCGCTCTCCTCCCTGTGGCAAACCGGAACAGAACTCCAAACTTGAAAATCAACCACGGTTAATATTTCTTACGCCATGAGGTAGAATAGAAACTGACAACTGGCAAACACGCGGCTCGTCGGTTCGGAATGGAGAATCCTGATGCTCATCAGACAGTGCCTGTGTCCCATAGCATTGATGTTCGGTTTGATGGCTGCTGCATGCACCGCAAGCGTCGCCCAAGCGGGGGACGACAACGGAAAGGCCAAGCGCACACAGCCGCTGGTGACCGACAGGCCGGACTTCACCGAGAGCGCTGTAACCGTTCCGGCAGGACTCATCCAGCTCGAGGGGGGCTACACCTTCTCGCAGGCTGCCGGCGAGAGAAGCCGGACACTGGGAGAACTCCTTCTGCGGATAGGCACGGGGGCAAACTCCGAGGCCAGAATCGAGATTGGGTCGTACTCCGTCATTCGGGGTGCAACACGTTCGTCCGGCTGGACCGATGGATCAATCGGGTTCAAGCTGCAACTCGCTCACGCTTCGGAAGTGCGCAGCGCCGCGCACCCGGACCTGGCGCTCATCGGCTCAATCTCGCTTCCCACAGGGGCCACGTCGATGCGCTCCGACCGTCTACAGCCCACATTCAAGCTGTGCAGTGCGTGGGAGCTGTCGGAGAAGACCGGACTTTCCGCTAACCTCATTTGGAGCTACCAACAAGGGACGGGAGGAAGCTTCAGCCAGTTTGGTGGCTCCATCTCGGCGGCACACTCGTTGAATGAGCGAATGGGGGTCTACCTCGAGTATTTCGGCTTCCTTCCATCAGACAGAGGCGGGCCAAACCAGAACTTCGTTGACGTCGGCATCACGTACCTCGTGACCCCAAACCTGCAGTACGATGCTCGCCTGGGGCGAGGAATGAACTCTGCGAGCAACGAGTTCTTCGCCGGAGTTGGCGCTGCCGTTCGATGGTAACTGTCAGGCAGGCTACGCGGCTGTGAGCATTGCGGCGTCCACATCGTACCAGTTCCAGTTCTCGATCTCTTGGGCGTGCGGGACGCACCTAACCATCAGTTGAGGCGCGGTCTTCCAGTCGAGGCCGCTCTCGCGTTCTCGCGCAATCATCTCGGCAACGTGCTCGCCGTCCCAAAGCACGTTCCCGTCGCGCACTGCCAGCAGTCGGCCCGCGTACCTATCAGCCAGATTTGCCTGGTTCGCCCGATATGCCTCCACGCAGTCCAGGCCCTGCTTCAGCTCCTCGCCGCGGCTCGATTCGCCGTTGTAGGCGTTCACGGTGAAAGGCAGCGAGACATCCTCCGGGCACAAGCCCAGCACGTCGATGAGTGCTGGGTCCACGGGTCCAACTCCAAGCTGAGATGCCAGCAGAATGGCATTCCGGCGGTAGAAGAACGGGTGTGCGGGATAGTCCGACGACGGATCGATGCCCATGACGCGGGCGCCCACCGAGTCTGTCGCCACGACGTTTGTTCCGGCAATTATGACCTCGGGTCGCATCGGCACGCCGCGCCACTCGCTCATGTTCGCCGCGACAATTGCGTCAACCACATTGAGGCAAGGCTTCGTCCAGGCCGCAAGGTCCGCCAGCACTCGCGGCAGGCGGATGAGTCGGTCGTGCAGATAGCTGCGCGGCGCGCCATAGACGCTGGTGGGAGTCCAGCCGAAGAGGTTCTTGATGCAGAGGGTGCAGCCCATACCCACATGAGCTTTCATCTTGGCGACCGAGACGAAACAGTCGGCCTCCGCCAGCAAGCGGCTCACCCGATATTGGCTGAACATCGCGCCGGGGTGAGTCATAGGAACGTCAACCAGTTCGCCCTCGCCGAAGTTGACGAGCCGCACTCCGGGATACTTTGCGAGCCGATCGGGATAGCCGAGGCTC
>VFKD01000725.1 GCA_009885735.1 bacterium | reverse complement strand
TGCGGTCGCTGGGTAACTGTCTAACTTGCAAAGAACCAAGTTGGCAAGTGGTGGTCCAATCTGAAAATAAACCAACCGGTTGGTCTGCTTAAGAAAGTGGGGGAGGTGATACGGTCGAGTAACGCTAGCCCGCATATTGCATGAAGAAAAAAGCGTGAGATTCTCTATTGCGATACAACTTGTTTGTCGAAGACGAGTTGACGCAAAAAAGGAGAGCTCACGCATGCCTGATTCTGCCCAACAAAGTGATTTCGTCCAGAGTGTTTTGTTCGAGGGGATTTTCGGCAAGGATGTGTCCGTTCGTTTCGATGCGCAGAACCAGTCTTCCGATGGTGGCGCGCTGCTCATTAGCGGACTGGATCACACGCTGGGCCTCGCCCGGCGCATGGTCGAGGCCATCGACGACGCTCGCCAGAAAGGCAAGATCGAACACGAACTGCTCGAAATGATCCGGCTGCGGCTGTATCAGCTTTGCTGCGGCTATGAAGACGTCAACGACGCCGCTACGCTGCGCAAGGATCCGTTGTTGAAGTTTCTCTGCGCCTTCGACCAAAATCAGAAGGAAGATTTGAACCTGGCATCGGCGTCCACGCTGTGCCGTCTGGAAAACAGCCTCGACCGGCGCGATTTGCTGTGCATGGGAGAGGCTCTGATGGACTGGCAACTGAAGCATCAGCATCGCATCCGCCCCGCCCGAGTCCGGCGCGTGACCATCGATCTGGACCCAACCGACGATCCCGCTTACGGGCAGCAGCAGTTAACGTTCTTCAACGGGCACTACGACAATTATGTGTATCTTCCGCTGCTGGCGTTCGTGACCTTCCACGACGAGCACGGCGTGGAGGAGGCCGAACAGTACCTGGTGGGCGCGCTGTTGCGGCCCGGCAACGCGGGTGCGACCGATGGCGCGCGGGGCGTGTTGCGCAGGCTCATTGGAAAACTGCGGGAACTCTTTCCCGGTGTGGTCATCCGCGTGCGGCTGGATGGCGGCTTTGCCGCGCCGCTGATGCTCGATTTTCTGGAAGCTCAGCGCGTGGGTTATCTGGTCAACGTGGCGCCCAATTCGGTCTTGAGAGAACTGGCCGAGCCGCTGATGGTCCAGGCGCGTGAACTGTCGCAACGCTCGGGGCAATCGGCGCGCGTCTACGGAGAATGCAACTATGCGGCGGGAACCTGGAGTAAGCCGCGCCGCGTGATCATCAAAGCCGAAGTGCTCGTTCACGAAGGCCGCGGCACGAAGGAGAATCCGCGCTTCGTGGTGACGAATTTTTCTGAGACGGCCGATCCCGAACGCCTCTACAGTTACACCTACTGCGTGCGCGGCGACGCCGAGAACCGCATCAAGGAACTGCATGGCATGGCTCTGGGCCGCACCAGTTGCGCGTCTTTTCTGGCCAATCAGTTTCGTGTGCTGCTGGCTGCGGCGGCGTACATGCTCATGCAGGAGTTGCGCAGGCGAGCGGCGGGAACGGAGTTGGCTCGCGCGCAAGTGTGGCGTCTGCGGGATACGCTGCTGAAAATCGGCGCGACGGTGCGAACGGTGACGCGGCGCGTGTACGTTTCGCTGCCAGACTCGGCGGTCTTCGCGCGAATCTGGTGTTCCATCGCCAGCGGCCTGGGAAATTTGCCGCTGTTGCAAACGTAGCGGCCGCATTTCTTCGAAAACAACCCCGGACCACGGCGCTCACCAGCCCGTGGCAGGCGCGCTATTGCCTTTTATTCGAGAATGGACGCTGAACGCTTCAACGGCGTGCCTCATCCGCTCGAAACAGTCCGCGCCAGAACCGCATCAACCCATTCCGCAGCATTCGCGTCGTCTGCGGTCACCGATTGCATCGTTCATGCAATATGCGGGCTAGCGGTTTCAACGGTCAGACGGCCGTGAATGTCACCGTCAATGGTGGCAGCACGGCATTCAGTGTCGAGCAGG
>VFKD01000165.1 GCA_009885735.1 bacterium | reverse complement strand
CGCCGTCATTGAGCAGGTCACCCACCTTGAGGGCAGCGACCTGCACGTCGGTCAGGATGTTCTGCTGGCCGTTGAAGGTAGAGCCGTCCGGCATGAATCCGCAGGTCATGGCTCGGCGCAGCCTCGGAGTCATGTTCGCTCCTGCGCCATGGCCCACCAGTCCGTTGTGGAACGAGCACGAGCCAGCCCTCATCGCGGCGCATGCCGGCTCAATGCTCACCCAGTCCGGATAGACCTTGAAGATGTCGGCCATGTTGTGCCCAATCCCCGAGTTGTTGTGCGTCGCCAGTTTGTGAGTTCCAGGAAGGAAATACATGCAGCCGTTCTGCTGGGTGGCGTCGTCGAGCGCGATCCAGATGCTCGTGGAGTGGTGCGTCGTGAACGACCAATACGGGTTGTCCAGGTGCCACGCGGTCGGGTTGCCCCACGGCTGCTTGATGAGCGCCTGGTCGTGCCAGATTCGCATGCCGTCCACGCCTTCGAGCGTCGCAGCCAGCTCGCCGATGCGCGGGTCGAGCATCAACTCTTTCACGGTGGGATTGTCCATCCAGAGGTTGATGCGCTGGACGAAGACGTTCGAGTAGTAGTCCTTCGCATTTGCTTCGTCGCGCTCTCCTCTGCCTCCGGGCAGGGCAAATCCGGAGCGCTTCGCCACCGCACCGTCGACCGCTGAGCGCCATCGCTCAAGCTCGTCCGGAGTGAGGAAGTCGTGCAGAACGATGAAACCGTTCTCGCGGTAGGAAGCAATCTGTTCGTCGGTTAGGTTTGTGTTCATGGGCAACCTTGATTCGGGATGATGTTCCAAAAGGAGTGTGTCTGGCATTTGAGACCGCGCCCGTGTACGGCATGAGTACACTGTGAGACATCGTGCCTGCATTAGTTGCTCAGGCCAGGTCCTTCGACTGCTCGACGGTGAGGCTGTCGAGCGCTCAGGACGAGCGGAGTCAGCCATGCGAAAGCAATCGCAGCGTCCCGCCCCCTGTCCCTAATCCACGGAGGT
>VFKD01000063.1 GCA_009885735.1 bacterium | reverse complement strand
GGAAGGCCGCTCTTCAGGAGCCGGACTGGGTGGCAAGTGCGACCATGGGCGCGGCAGAGGGCCTTGCAGGCGGCGTGACCTGCATCGGCGATTGCACCGATTCAGGTGCAGCGCTGCTGGGAGCGAAGTCGATTGGCCTGCGAGGAATCATCTATCAAGAGGTGTTCGGAATCGACGAAACCCGCACGGTTGAAGACACTCTGGCAGAACTTGACCTTAAGCTCAGCGCATTGCGGTGGCAAGCCGTCGGCACTCGCCTCCAGATCGGCATCTCGCCCCATGCACCCTACACGGTGCGGCCTGCTCTCATGAGTGCGCTCGTGGAGTACGCAGCGAATAACCGCAGCAGACTATGCATCCATGCCTCTGAATCTGCCGCTGAGGGTCAGCTCATAAGGTTTGGAGCGGGACCAATCGCGGAGATGTTTCGTGCTCGAGGCATCCGCTGGGAAACTCCAGGCTGCTCCACTTCGCGCTACCTGGCAAGCCTCGGTGTACTCTCGCCCCCGACACTGCTTGTTCATGGAGTCCAATTTTCCGAGGACGACGTTCACCTCACACGCGAGAGCGGGTGCGCATGGGCTCACTGCCCCAAGTCTAATGCAAAGCTTGCGAACGGCATTGCACCCCTAAACCTTCTGCGGAGCTCGTATGAACCAGGGTTGGAGAGGATCGGCCTTGGCTCGGACAGCGTGGCAAGCAACAACACGATGGATATGTTTGAAGAGATGAGATTCGCAATCCTTGCCCAGCGTGCCCGAACGCGCCAGTTCGACGCGCTCACCGCAACACAAGCCCTCGATATGGCCACCATTGGTGGAGCCCGCGCACTTGGGCTGGACAAGCACATCGGCACGTTGGAGCCCGGCAAGCAGGCGGACCTCTGCGTTGTGCGAACCGACACTCTTTCGGCTGCACCGTGCCACGAACCAACGGCTGCCATCGTCTATGGCGCCTCCGCACGTGATGTTGAGCGAACCCTGGTCGCAGGTGACACTCTCTACTCAAGTGGCAAGTTTGCGCGACTAGACCTCGCCTCGGTTCGTGCGCAGTTTCACGACGCAGCACAGCGGCTTCGCGAATGGAATGCAGGAATGGCGCCCAGGACGAAACCTGAGTGACGGATACTGCAGTTGCGATATCTGCGAGCCCTGTGCGT
The DNA here is from genome assembly GCA_009885735.1 of bacterium. Taxonomy (GTDB): domain Bacteria; phylum Armatimonadota; class Chthonomonadetes; order Chthonomonadales; family CAJBBX01; genus VFKD01. The sequence continues at coordinate 10,025 of VFKD01000063.1, read as the reverse complement.
GAACGATGGGTAGGACTCTCCACTCTGGCGATTTGCGGATGTATCGTTGCGTTCCTCATGCGATACAATCTACAGGGTCAGGCGATCTGGGCCTCCGAAACGGAGCGTGGATACCAGACGTGGGACGAGTATCTCATCGTCAACTGCTCGCTCCTGCTCTTCTTGCCGCTAATCCACCACTTTCTCATCCTGCGCGAACCCCTGAGCAGCATCGGACTTGCGAGCCCAGATCGCCAAGCCGTAAAGCTCGCATGGATTCTCCTCTCAACCGTACTGCCCATACTCCTAATCGCCTCACGGCTGCCGATCTTCCAGGATTACTACCCCATCCAGAAGCAGGCGGCGCTGAGCCTGCGATACCTCATCTACTTCGAGTTTACATATGGGTTCTACCTCTTCTGCTGGGAGTTCTTCTTTCGCGGGTACCTCACGTTTGCTGCAGCCCGAGCGATTGGCCCAAGGCTGGCAATCGTCCTTCAAGCCGCTGCGTTTGGCGCGATGCACTATACAAAGCCGTGGCCCGAGTTCGTGGGGTCATTCGCGGCGGGCATCGCGCTTGGGATGCTGGCGTGGCGAGCCAAAAGCATGGTCCCCTGCTTCGCGCTGCACTGGACGGTAGCCGTTGTATTCGACCTACTTGTCATCTACGCGACGCCCGGGGGGCTATTCTAGCTGGAAACCTCGACTTCGGGCTTCGCAGCACCTTAGAAGTGTCGTGGGTCGCTCACCGCTAACCTGAATTCCACGCGCTCTGCTTTAGACGATCCACCAGCACCGCGCCAAGAATGACGAGGCCTAAAACTACCTTCTGCGTGTAGCTCTCCACACCGGTCAGGTTCATCCCATTCTGAATTACCGCAATAATGAGTACGCCGATGAGGGTTCCGAACACCTTCCCCTGGCCGCCCGAAAGACTAGTGCCTCCAACCACCACTGCTGCAATGACGTACAGCTCGTACATCACGCCGTACGTGGGCGAGCCGCTCTTGAGTTGCGACGCCATCACGATTCCGCCAAGTCCCGCTGTCAGTCCACTGACTAGATAGACGAGCCTAAGCACCTTGTTGACCGGCACGCCGGCGAGGCGTGCCGCCTCTGGGTTGCTGCCCACGGCATAGATATGGCGCCCCATCTGGGTTCGCGACATGAAGATGTGTGCGACCACATAGAGCGCAGCCATGAGCAGCGCGGCGACCGGAAGCCCAAGAACCGCGCCGCGGCCAAGCCAAACATAGCTGTCGGGTATCTGGTAGGCGGACTGCCCTTTGGCAAGGATAAAGGCCAGACCGTTTGCCACAAGCATCACTGCGAGCGTAACAATGAAGGCCGGAATGCGAAAGAGCGTGATCATGAGGCCGGAGAACAACCCAACACCGCCGCAGATTGCGATGCCTGCCACGCTGCACCCAAGCATAGCAGCCGTTCCCGCGCGCTCGGCGCCCGCCATATCGCGAAGAAGCACCGTAGCTGTCACCGCTGAAAGAGCAATGAGGCTGCCGACCGAGAGGTCGATGCCACCAGTAACGATAACCATGGTCATGCCAATGGCGAGAATGGCAATGACGGCGATCTGGTTGGCAATGTTGAGGAGGTTGTCCGGCTTCAGAAAGTTGGATCCGCGGTACGGCTTGGGAGACATTATCCTCACGTCGGCTAATTGCGGATAGCGCTGGGCCAGATTGTCAAACACAGTCCATGTGGCGGTTGCCTGCCCACAGGCTATCACATCGAGCCGAGAACTGCTCTTCGAGAATCTCTGCAGCTCGGCACGAGCGTTCGAGGGCTGCCCCGCCACGACCGCCGCCACGCGAATACCTTTGTTCTCAATCTCAGCCCGAAGCGCCGAGGCGAATTCCGCGTCCTCTCGGCTGTCTCGCACCACGATGAGGGCGACCGTGCCCTTGCCTTCTGGATAGGCCCTGATAATCTCCCGAGCCAACTGACTGCCTCCAGGCGCTCCCGCCGGCTGCTGCTCCGAAACGGTTGCAAGACTGAAGTAGATACAGAGAGCTAACAGCGCAAGGACAATGCCATAATCGGCGAGCAGCCGAGCCAAGAGAGAGCGATTAACGGTCATGGATTGAAGTGCGCGCCCGTTGCCTGCAGCCGGCTACTTGAGCGAGGAGTCCTTCATGGCGTCTTCCTTGCGGTAGAGCGAGGTGGGAACGAGCAGTTCCTTTGGCACTTCCTCTCCAGCAAAGTGCTTTACGATGGCGTGAACCGTCTCGATCGCTATTTTATCTGGAAACTGTACGGGGTCCGCGTAGATCTTTCCATCCTTGATCGCCTGCTTTCCCTCGGGCTGGCCGTCGAACCCAATGATTCGGACCTTGTCCGCCTTACCTGCCTTCTCCAGCGCTGCCCGCGCGCCAAGGGCGGAGGGATCGTTGATGGCGAAGATTCCAGCGAGATCCGGGTGCGCCTGCAGCGCGTCCTCGGCCGCCTTGTATCCCATGTCTTTCGCGCCGCCACCAGGAAGAACCGTCACGATGTCGATCTTGCCCTTCGGCTTACCGACATTATGGGCGTCAATAACTTCCCGAAATCCCTTCACGCGCTGGATGCACGATTCCACAACGTTAAAGTCAAGAATGGCTATCTTGCCGCCGGCCTCGCCCAACGCCTCTTTCATGGCGTTGCCCGCCTCCCTGCCTCCGCTAAGGTTGTCCGTGGCAATGTGCGAAACGACCTTTGCATCTGGAGAGAGGCATGCAATATCCGCAGTGAAGACAGGGATACCCGCGTCATTCGCTTCCTTGATTGCGGTGCCAATCGACTTCGAGTCGCACGGCGTCAGAACAATGGCTACGACCTTCTGCACAATGAAGTCCTTGACTTGGTTTTGCTGCTTGGCGACGTCAAACTCACCGCTAACCACGATCACCTCATAGCCGTGCTCCTTGGCTTCAGCGGTGAGGGTGTCCGCGATCACCTTGAAGAATGGATTCGTGAGGGTAAGCACCGACAGGCCAATCTTGCCCTTGGACTCAGGCGGAGTGACTCCGATCGGGGTACTTGATGGTGTGCCGCCCGTCTTGGAGGTCCCCTCAGGGGCGCATCCGAAAATGACCAGGCTTAGCGCAACCAACACACTCGATGCAGTTCGTTTCATCGTGATTGTCCAATTCTGAGGAGTTCGTCAGGTGCTGCCGCTCATGTGCTGGCTGTCGTACACCCGCATTCGTGAGGGCCCACATTACAGAGAGTACCGTTCGCGTTTGGTAGCGTGAACTCCTTGGCACAAACGTGGTGTCGCACAAAAGTGGTTGTGACTCCTCCACGAGTACACTATAATAAACTGGAGGTGCTCGACCATGTCCACCTTGACCATCCGACTTCCGGACGAGAAGATGACACGCCTGCGCGAGGCTGCATCGGCAAGCAAGAAGAGCACCAACGCACTAGTAGAAGAGGCGCTCGACGCCTACTTACCCACCTTTGTCGGCCCATCCATTGCTGACGCTCTGCAAGACTACATTGGTGCAATCGATGGTCCCGCAATTGACGCATCGCAAGTTAGCGAAGTATTCGGACAGATACTGCAGGAGAAACGCCGGCTAGGGCACCTCTAGTGAATCTCAATCGAGGCGCCTCTAGACCGGTATGACATCCTTCACGCACGCCGTGGCAATGCAGCATTCGCGCATACACTTACAACGGATCGTTTTGGGCTTACCCGTGCCAATCCACGTCAACCACCTCTTTGGCGTGGCGGATGATGAAGTCCTTGCGTGGCTCTACCTTCTCTCCCATTAGGATGTCGAACATCCGCTGAGCCTCATAAGCCTCCGCAACTCGCACCTGCGCCAGCCTGCGCTTGCCCACTATCATCGTCGTGTCCGCAAGGTCCACATCGTTCATCTCGCCGAGTCCCTTGAATCGGGTGACGTGGATGTCCTTACGGCCCTTGAGCGACTTCACGATCGTGTCGCGCTCCTCGGCAGATTGAGCGTACCATGTCTGGTCCTTGCCGGACTTGATTCGGAAGAGAGGCGGCTGAGCGATGTAGACGAACCCCTCCTCTACGAGTGGCCGCATATAGAGCCAGAAGAAGGTGAGCAGAAGAGTGCGAATGTGATCACCGTCCACATCGGCGTCCGTCATCACGATAATCTTGTGGTAGCGCAGCTTCGAGAGGTCGTAGCCGCCCTTCTTCTTGGCGCCATTGGTCGGAGCCTCTTCCTCCAGGTCGAGCGTGCCGGTTTCGTCCGGACTAGGCGCATCTGCCTCGAACGTGATCCCCGTGCCAAGCGCGGTGATGAGAGAGCGAATCTCGATGTTGTCCAGCACCTTGTCTATGCGCGCCTTGCCTACATTGATGATCTTTCCCCGAAGCGGGAGCACGGCCTGTGTGCGACGGTCCCGACCCTGCTTTGCAGGACCGCCTGCGGAATCGCCCTCCACCAAGAACAGCTCGCACTTCGACGGGTCCTTCTCGGTGCAGTCCGCGAGCTTGCCTGGCAGACCGGTGAAGTCCAGGGCGCTTTGGCGGCGCACCTGCTCGCCGGCCTTGCGCATTGCTTCACGTGTATTCCTGGACAAAACCACCTTGTCAATGATGCGCTTCCCGACCTGCGGGTTCTCCTCAAGAAACTCGGTGAGCCTCTCACCGACAATAGAGTTGACTATTCCCTCGACCAAGGTATTTGTGAGCTTCACCTTGGTTTGCGATTCGAACTGGGGGTTCGGCAGCTTCACCGAGATGATGGCTGCAAGGCCTTCTCGCGTGTCTTCACCGATAAAGTTAGCGTCCTTCTCCTTCAGAAAGCCCTGCTTTCTCGCGTAGTTGTTGATCACTCGCGTGAAGGCTGTCTTGAATCCTGAGAGGTGCGTTCCCCCGTCCGGAGTGTTGATCATATTGGCAAATGACAGCACCACGTCTTGAAAACCGAGGTTGTACTGCAGCGCACCCTCGACAATAATGTCGTCTCGCGCGCCGCCGAAGTAGACCGACTTGTGGAGGGGATCCTTATTCTCGTTGAGGTGCTCTACGAACTCGGCGAGGCCGCGCTTATAGTGAAAAACCTCAGTTTCGGCACCGTCGCGCTCGTTGATAAACGTCAACGCTACGTCCTTATTGAGGTACCCAAGTTCTCGCATCCTGCGAGTGATCCGCTCGGGGTCATACTCTCGGCTTGGGAATATCTCCAGGTCGGGCATCCAGCGGACCATTGTCCCCGTACGGTCCGCAGGTGCAATCCCAACGACCGTCAGCGGCTGTGCTGTAACGCCGCGCACAAACCCGATGCGGTGTACTTTGCCTTCGCGCTCTACCTCGACAATGAGCCATTCCGAGCAGGCGTTGACGCACGAGACGCCCACCCCGTGGAGGCCACCAGAAACCTTGTAGCTGCCGCTGCCGAACTTGCCGCCAGCATGCAGCTTTGTGAGCGCGAGTTCCACGCCGGACATGCCGGTTTGCTCATTGTTGTCTACCGGAATTCCTCGACCGTTGTCTCGAACGGAGACGCTTCCATCGGTATGAAGAGTAACGTCGATGGTCGTGCAGTGACCCGCCATGGCCTCGTCGATTGCGTTGTCGCTGACCTCCACGAAGAGATGCTGGAGGCCCTTCGCATCGGTTCCGCCAATGTACATCGATGGGCGCTGTCGAACTGCCTCCAGCCCCTCAAGCAGCTGAATCTGATTGCCTGTATATGCCGTGTCGATCTTCTCTTGGTCCTGAATATCCTCAATGAGTCCGCTGCGCGAATCATCGACAAATTCAGCCTCGCTCGACTCTATCTCTTCAGCCATGGTTGGGTAGGTTTGCTCCTTCACGTGACGCACTTCGAGCAAGGTCGCGCGACCTTGGGGATACGTCTATTATAGCACAAGGGGCAGAAGAGTGTGTACCTCTATGGGCTCGGCGCGGGAGCGCCGAGCCCATACACAGCGAACCAGTTAGGCGCGAGGTTTCTTGCCGATATTGACCCATACATGAGTGTGCGGCGCGCCGCGGAAGTGCCAAACGATCCCAGGGCCCTCCAGCCGCCAGATGTCCCAGACCCCGTCGGTTCCAATATCCTCTTGCTTATAGAAGGCCAGATTGAGGGTGTCGAGACCACCGGAAGCCTTGAAGTCCCGCAGCGTAGTCGCGACGTCCGCCGGACTGAACGGTGCCAGAACGTCGTGCATCACCTTGTCGACGTGCGCTCGCTGATCCTTTGAAAGCCCCTGCACCGGCAGACCCGGGCGCGGTTCACCCGGCTTGCGGAATGTCACAGCGCTCTCGTTTGGAGCGAGTGCGATGAGGGCCTGGTCCCTCTGTTTGCCGTCAAGCATCTGAAACACCTCGTTTGCGCGCTTCCCTTGGTACCAGAAGAGGTTCCCTGGGTGGTTCGGCTTCTCGGTGTCCTCTGGGGCGTGCCCATAGAAGATGGGACCGCCGAATGCGCTCGGGTCCACAGGATCGGCGCCCACCCTCATCGTAGAGTGACGCCCGGTAAAGACCCATTCGGCCGGTCCGGACTTCGGGTTGCCAAAGAGTGCAATGTGATAGTTGTCGAAGCCTCCTCCATCGTTCTTGAGCTGCTCCATGAACTTCGGATACCACTCCGCGTTGGTGCAGGTCTTAAAGACCGCTCTTATCAGCTCCTGCTGGTCCTTGGTGAACGTGTCGCCGATGGTTGACTCAACAATTGCCCAATTCGCGTCCACCTTGCGCCGGCGCGGGTCCGACCACGGCAGGAGGACAAGCCCCTTCTGCTTCTCCGTGAGAGTCTCGAAGAGGGTCTTGACCAGGGATTCGGGGTTGCCTGCAGCCGCGGACGGCTTCGCCGAACCCGCGACCTGAGCCTGCGCTCCTGCACAGGCGGCAAGCATCGCGGCTGCCGCCGTGGAGACAAACTGCCTGCGACTAAGGTCCTCGTTGATCTCGTACGTCTGTTTCGCCGTTGGTTCCATCTCGCTCCTCCCGATCAAGTTGTTAGCTGCCACTACAGCGACCGAAGCCTCAGCCTCGATTGCACATCTCCCACGCACGTCATCCCATCGGTTCTGGGCAGCCACAGGTCGAGCGTTTCTCCCGCAGGGAGATGCTCGAAATTCGGCTGGTCGTACGCTCCCAGCGCTCCAAGACTGTAGCCGTCCAGTCTCCACCACAGATACGCGGCGAAACGAGCCGCAGTAATGCGGACACTGAATCCCTCCTGGCCGTTCTGCTCTTGCTCTACCACTGCCGATGTCAGCCCGGCGTTCATCAGCCTTAGGTCCTTTGGCTCACACAGAAAAATCGTGTTCGAGACGGGAGGCTGCCCGATGTCCCAATACGGTTCAAACACGCCGCGAATGAACAGGTCGCGCCGGTGGACCTGAAACGTACCCACATCTACGGAGCCTGCTGTCGCCGCGCCGTTTCCATCTATCCGCGCTTCGAATACCTCCTCCTTGAGCAGCTGCCCGTCAAACGTCTCCACCGTAACTCGCACATCGCCTTGAAGTGGCTCGCGCAGGTCGTTTGTAACCATCGCGTCAATAGCACTCCCAGCCTTCGCGAATGAAAGCAGCACCGGAGAATAGAAGCGCCGACTCGCATAATAGAGCGCCTTGGGGTCCACATCAGAGTCGATAGCAGACCAGGACTGCACCGGCCAGCAGTCGTTGAACTGCCAATAGAGAGCCCCCCAGCATCTGCCCTTAAGACGACGCCAGTTCTCAATTCCGCACCTTAGCGCCTCTGCTTGGTTGATCTGGCTGTAGTAGACCAGGTCCTCCAGGCTCTGAGGCGATGGAAAGTGCAGGCGGATATAGTCGAGGTACTTGTCGTAGCCCTTCCGCGTCTTGTCGTGCCACCGCACGGCGAGGCTCTCCGGATGCCGGTCCTCGGGCGCCAGGCAGGCGTCCCAAGCGTTGAGTCCACACGATGCGGCGAACCCAAACTCAGATACAAACCTCGAGCGATCCGCCAGATAGTTCGGCCAGTCGCCAGGTGGAAAGTCTCCTACCCCCTTTGAATGCCACACATTCCAGTTGTGCTTGTCGCCGAAGTCCTCTGAGCATGGATCGCCGCCACCATACGGTGAACCCGGCCAGTAGGCTGTCTTCGGATCAAGGCGTGCCACCACCTCGGGCAGAACCTCCATGTAGAGCTTCTCGCCAAGCAGCCTCGGCGCCTTGTTTGCCTTGCCCTCCCAGCAGTAGTGGTACATCTCCTGATTCTCATTGTTGCCGCACCAGAGCGCCAGGCTTGCATGGTTGCGTATGCGCTTGACGGCGGCTTCCGCCTCGATTCGGGCGAACTCAGCGTATTCGTGCGTGTCCGGATAGTAGCCGCAGCCGTAGGGAAAGTCTTGCCACACGAGGATTCCGCGCTCGTCACACGCGCTGTAGAACGCCTCGGACTCATAGAGCCCGCCGCCCCAGATGCGCAGCATATTGTGGCCCGCTCTGGCCGCCATCTCGATCTGGTCCTCGACCTTCGTGCGACCCGGCTCGACGAGGCATCTAGCAGGGAACGAGTCGTCTGGGATCCAGTTTGCGCCCTTGGCAAAGATCGGCTCGCCGTTCACATGGAACAGAAACGACTCGCCCTTCCCGTCCGCATCCGGCTCCCGAACGAGCTCGATGGTTCGCAGTCCAATCCTCGAATCTAGGCTGTCTATCGTGTGACCATCCGAGGTTAGCTCAAAGCGAACGTCATACAGTTCGCCGGCCAGCTCGTCTCGCGGTGCGGCTCCGTTCGGCCACCAGAGCACGGGCTCTGGAATCTCAATGCTCTGGGAGACCTCACTCGAACCAGCGAGTACGGCTGTGCTAGCTGACGCCACAATTGCATCGCGTTGGGAAACCTCTACTCGAAGCGCCAGCGGAGCGGCTGAGCCACCCCCGACGCGAAGGACAGACATGGAGAAATCGACGCGCGCCGTGGAGCCAAGGGTCGCCGAGTAATGCCAGTCGCCAAGTCGAGCGATGGGCGCATCGATTAGCTCGACTTCCTGCCAGATGCCGCACGAGACGAGTTCGGGCCCCCAGTCCCAGCCGTACATGTACTGCGCCTTGCGCACGAAACTCCTGGGCGACCATCGCGCAAAGTCCTGCTTCGGAAGCGAGTCTCGCCCCTGCTCCATCCACGTGTCGATTCGCTCTTGGCCGACTCGCAGCCCTGAGCGCAAAAGGACGGCCAGCGTGTTGGTTCCCTGCCTCAAGAGGTCGGACACCCCAAATTCGTGAGGAATGAACATATTGTCCGTACAGCCGACGAGTGCGCTGTTAAGGTGAATCTCGGCAATCGTGTCGAGCCCGCCGAAGCGGATGCTCATGCCGGGATGAACATCGGCCACCTCGAACTCCGTCTCATAGACCCAGTCAATCTCGTCCACCCATGCGCAACCGCGCTCCTGCATGCGGTAGAACGGGTCGCCGATGACTCCCTGCTTCATCAGGTCCAAGTGAACATGTCCTGGAACAGTTGCAGGCATCCAAGTCAAGTCGCTGGTTGGGTATCCGCCACGCGGATTCGCTTCCTTGAATCTCCAGGGGCCGCTTAGTATGGTGGTGGTGGTGTGCAAGACTGCTCCTAACCGGTTGTCGAGACCTGGATCACTCAATGTAAGACCTGCAACTGTTAACTTCGCCCACAACGACACTTGTTCCTGTTCGCACACTCGCAGGCTTTGGGCTATAATCCGACAATTGCTTCCAGCTCAGCAAGGATATCCCACCCGATGCTCAAATACCTTACACACCTCCTCAATCGCCCGGTCATCGGGGTTGATGGAAAGCGGATTGGCCGAGTGCGAGATGTCATCGCAACTCAGGGCGACCGCCTTCCCATCCTTTCCGCCATCTTCGTTGGCGGTTCCGGCACAGAGGGATGGGTAAGCCTTGACGATGCGGAGATTGCCGAAGTCGGAGTGAAGCTTCGCGCGCCATTCACCGAGCTCGAACCGTATCGGCCCGGACCCAGGGATGTTCGACTTCAGCGCGACATGCTGGACAAGCAGATCGTGGACGTACACGACTACCGGGTAGTGCGCGTCAACGATGTGCGTCTCGCGGCCACGGCGGGCAGGCTCTGCGTGGTG
>VFKD01000255.1 GCA_009885735.1 bacterium | reverse complement strand
GGGAATCGATGCTCCTCCATACGCGACACCATGCCCGCGAATGAGTCTCCGGGCTTCGTGTTGACACTATTTGAGTTGATCCCAACAAACTCGACCCCGAGCGGGTCGTACTTCTCGGCTATCCGCCGAGTGTCCTCGTCGCTGCCGACTACAAACGGACAGTGATTGCAAGTGAAGAAGACGACGAGCGCACTAGCGTTTGCGAAGTCCGCCAGCGAGCGCTGCGTACCGTCGGTTGCGATCAGGTTGAAGTCTGGAGCGTGTGCGCCAAGGCGCAGGGTAAATGAGTTGTCCATGTCGAATAGGATACCCGAGGGAAGTCAACGACCTCTGAACCACAGAGGCGCAGAGACGTAGAGAAAGGGCGAGAGAACGAGACAATTCTCGGTGCCTCGGTGTCTCTAGCGAAGCGGGTGATGAAGGTGTTGACTTGCAAAAGGAGTAGACGACTGTGCCAAGCGCACCGCCTCTCGCTGCACACGTGAACCTCGTGTTTGCATGGCTCTGGATCCTAATGGGGTTCCTAACCGGTGCGCTTCTTGGAACAGGCTTCCAGCGCAGTGAGTGGCTCGGGGGTTACGATTCGCTCAGGCGGCGCTTGTATCGCCTCGGGCACATCTCCTTCTTCGGGTTGGCAACCATGAACCTGCTGTTCTATTTCACAGTCCAGACACTCGCAGCGCCGGGTCCCGTGGTTCCAGCCGCGTCGTGGCTCTTTGTTATTGGCGGCATCTCGATGCCTTTGTGCTGCCTTGTGATGGCGCACGCAGAACGGATGAAGCCTCTATTTGTCGTACCCGTAACGAGTCTCATCACAGCAGCCGCATTGACGCTCTGGGAGGTGGCACGCACATGAGAATTGGCTTTATTGCAATGAGCGGCGTGAGGGCGCACGATCCGGAGCTCACCGCGCTTGGTCTCACGCTTCCTGGATTCGTGGAGCGAAACAAGATCGTGGCATCGCTTCCCAGCCTTGGGTTGCTGACGCTTGCCGCCCTCACGCCGCCCGAGTACGACATCGAATACCGTGAGATCTTCGACCTCCGCGTGGAGCCTGAACTGCCGAATCGCTACGATCTCGTCGCCATCAGCTCCTACACGGCCCAGATCCGCGATGCCTATGCCGTGGCCGACTACTACCGGGCACTCGGTGTGCCGGTGGTTCTGGGCGGGCTGCATGTTTCCTCCCTCCCGGACGAAGCCTTGGAGCACTGCACCACCGTGGTTGTGGGCGAGGGCGAACCCATGTGGCCACAGGTTTTGGCGGACTTCGCGCGCGGCGAACTTAAACCGCGATACGTCCAGGATCCGCTGGGTGAGTATGATCTCGCGGATTCGCCTATCCCCCGCTATGACCTCCTCGATCCTAACCACTACAACCGCTTTACCGTTCAGACAAGTCGCGGCTGCCCACATCGCTGCGACTTCTGCGCCAGCTCGATCCTGCTGACCAAGCGCTATAAGCTCAAGCCTGTCGCCAACGTAATCCGCGAGATTGAGGCGATCAAGCGCATATGGCCGCACCCGTTCATCGAGTTCGCCGACGACAACAGCTTTGTACACCGTGCCCACTACAAAGAACTGCTGCGGGCAATGGTCGGCATGGACCTGCGGTGGTTCACCGAGACGGATGTGAGCGTCGCGAAGGACGACGAGATGCTGGAACTGATGCGCGACTCCGGGTGCAAGCAGGTCCTGATAGGGTTTGAAAGCCCCTGGGCATCCAGTCTGGACGGCATTGAGTTGAACGCCAACTGGAAGCTCCGCCAGCAGGATGACTATCGACGCGCCATCGAGAAGATCCAGTCCTACGGCATCACCGTGAATGGATGCTTTATCCTTGGGCTTGATGGCGACACGCCTGCGGTGTTCGACGACATTCACCGATTCGTGCGAGAGACCGGCCTGTACGAGGTGCAGATCACCCGGCTGACGGCGTTTCCAGGAACCCCACTGTACGATCGGCTTGTGAGCGAGAACAGGCTAATCGAGCCGCGAGCCTGGGAACGCTGCACCCTGTTCGACATGAACATCATCCCGAAGAACATGACGCTCGCACAGCTCAAAGAGGGCTCCCTCGCACTAGGCAAAGCTCTCTACTCCGATGAGGAGACTAAGGAGCGCAAGGAGAGATTCAAGAAGACCTTGCGTACATCAGCAAACTCCAAGAGGCGTCCACGCGCGGAAGCAACCGCGCTCTAGGGAGAAACCAACATGTCCATTCGAGCCATCAAGACACTGTTTCTGATTGGCGGCATCTATGATGTCGTGCTTGGAGTCGTTTTCTGCCTGTTCTTCAAGCCAATCTACAACCTCTACAGCGCTGCCCTGCCCAACCACGACGGCTACATCCAGCTTCCAGCCCTGCTGATTGCCGTGTTCGGAATCGGATTCTTCTATGTGGCAAAGGATCCCGTCAAGAACAGCGCGATCATCGTAATGGCAATCCTAATGAAGCTGGTGTACATCGCTGTAGTAGTTGGTCATAAGCTGCTCGGGGACATGCCAGGTCCCTATTTGCCGTTCGCTGTGATGGACATGGTCTTCGTCATTTTGTTCGTCTCAGCATGTACGTCGATTTGCCGACTTGACCGAGAGGGCCTGCAGGCAGGGTAAATAGTGAGCGCTTGGCGAATAGAACGCCAGTTCTACCTTAAGGAGCAGTTCTTGTTCACCTACGACCTTGCCAAGTTCATCCCATTCCGGGACCTCGCTGCATCGGAACGGGTCCGCGCCATTAAGCGGGAGCACCTCTGCACGCACCCAAACCCAGACTTTAGGATACGCATTGCAGACGATTCGAGCCAGTTCTACTTCGACTTCGCCCTCGACATCGTGCGCAGAATAACGGACTC
>VFKD01000381.1 GCA_009885735.1 bacterium | reverse complement strand
CGATTTCTACTCGTTCTCCCTGGCGGACGGCCAGACGGCAACGATTGCAGCGGAGGGGGCCGGTTCCGGCTTGAACATAGAATTGCTGGACAGCAGCGGCGTCGTTCTCGCCACGGGAGTGAGCGCTTCGAACCTGGATCAGGTGATCGGCAACTTCCAGGCCACTACACCCGGGACGTACTATGCCCGCGTCACCCGCAGTGCCGGCAGCGGGGATTACAACCTGGTGGTCACACGTGACGCAGCATTCGACACCGAAGGCAACAATGGCCTGGCGTCGGCGCAGCCGCTCAGCGGTAACCAAGCAGCCCTCGGCGCGATCACCGGCGGACGCGCTTTTGCGACCGGGAATGATGGCAGCTACCTGATCTCCATCGACCAGGCGACTGGGGTGGGCACATACATCGGCCCGTTCGGATATGGGAGCACCTATGCGGGTGCGGGCGCGCCCGATGGAACGTTCTATACAATTGTCGATGGGTTCAGCAGTACGCCCAGCTTGGCGACGGTTGACCTGACGTCCGGGGTTGCCACGCCGGTCGGCCCGCTGAACGCCGGTCACACGATCATTACGCTCGAAGTCGACGCTGCCGGTAACCTGTTTACGGGAGACTGGGACGGCACCTTCTATTCCGTCGATAAAACGACCGGGCAGGTGACTCCGATTGGATCGATGGGCCTGTTCGGCCTCATGGACATCGTGTTCGACAATAGTGGCAAGCTCTGGGCTGTGGACGGCTCGAACCAGTTGTGGACCGTGGATCCCGTGACCGGTGCGGGCACGTACCAGTCCACTATCTCCGGGACAAGCGGCTTCGTCATGGGGCTGCTGGTGGATCCGGCGGACGGGACGTTTTATTGTACTGATTATACGTCCTCCTCGACCCTGTACGCTATCGATCCGACGACGGGCGTTGCCACGTCGGTCGGCTCTGGACTGGGCATCTATTTCGCTCACGGTGGAGACTTCGCTGCGGGGGACGGGGATTGGTACAGCATCTCAGTGAATGCCGGAGACAGTTTGGCATTCAGCACTCTTACGCCCTTCGGCGATCCGCAGGAACCGTTTGAGATCCACAATCTCCTTGACCCGGCCATCGTGCTTTATGATCCCTCGGGAACTCAGGT
>VFKD01000282.1 GCA_009885735.1 bacterium | reverse complement strand
CGGAGGCATCTTCGTGGTCATGCCGACCGCAATGCCCTCGCCGCCGTTGCACAGCAGGCTGGGGAAGCGCGCCGGCAGTACGGTGGGCTCCTGGCGCGTCTGGTCGTAGTTGGGCATCCAGTCTACGGTGTCTTTGTCGAGGTCCGCCAGCATGTCGACTGCAAACGCGGACATTCTGGCCTCGGTGTACCGCATTGCCGCAGGCGGGTCGCCGTCGATGCTGCCGAAGTTTCCCTGGCCATCCACCAGCATATAGCGCAGGCTGAACGACTGCCCAAGGCGCACCATGGTGGGATAGATAACCGATTCGCCGTGAGGATGGTAGTTGCCCGATGTATCGCCGCAGATCTTGGCCGACTTTCGGTGCTGGACCGCAGGGGTGAGATTCAGGTCGTGCATCGCCATTAGGATGCGCCGCTGGACGGGCTTCAGCCCATCGCGCACATCCGGCAAGGCACGGGCAATAAGCGTGGATACGGCATAGCCAAGATAGGAGCGTCGCAGCTCCTCTTCAATGTCGACCAGCAGCAGTCCCGGACCGCTATCTTCGCTCATCCCTTCCGGGCCTGGCAGGTCATTATTTGTGGGCATCTACTCTCCCTGGGGCACAGCGGGGGTGGTTTACTACTCTCCTATTATACCTCGGAGCCCCCTCGTTCTCGCCAAAAGTGTACCGTACCTCCACACAGTACCAAATAGACCACAGTGGTTTTGAGCATAGGTTGCCACCCTCGCTCGACGTGAAGTAGAATGGCGCTAGAATCCGCCTACTACGTGGGAATAAACGAATGCCGAGGTTCAGACTCGCGCGCCTTCTTGCCATTGCCATTCTTGGAGTAATCTCCCTCGGTCCTGTTCACGGACAGGTTGTGCAGCTTACCGTTCTCCACACGAACGACACCCACGGCCATCTCCTGCCCTTCAGCTTTCCAGAGAAGTATCCGCCCAACTCCGACCTAGCCCGGCTCACTGTACGGCGCGACATTGGCGGAGCGGCGCGCCGCGGAGCGCTCGTTAAGAAGATTCGCCAAGAACCCAACCGGCATGTCCTCCTCGCGGATGCCGGCGACATCTGCGACGGCTCCCCGTTCAGCACCGAGTATCACGGCGACGCAGACATTGCCGTGATGAACGCAATCGGCTACGACGTAGCCTGCCCAGGCAACCATGAGTTCAGCAATCCATTTTCCCAGGTAATGAAGCTGGCGACGAGCGCGAACTACCCAGTGGTCTGCGCAAATGTGATCCGCGTCGCGCATGGCAAACAGGCGTGGACAACCCACGTCTTCAAGAAGCTCGGCGTACTGCGAGTGGCCGTCTTCGGCCTGACAACTCCGTCCGGTCAGTCGTATCTTGGAGCGAAGGACGACGTCAAGATACTGTCGCCGATTGATGCGGCGCGAGAACTTGTACCGAGACTTAGGAATGAGGCCGACCTCGTTGTTGCCGTCACACACATTGGCGAGGACGAGGACCGGAAGCTGGCCGCCGCAGTTCCCGGAATCGATGTGATCGTTGGCGGACACTCCCACACTCTGTTGCCGCGCCCAGTCTTCATTGCGTCGCGTGGAGCAAGCCGCTCGGGATCGGTGAATGGGACAATCATAGTCCAGGCGCACCAGTACGGAGGAACCCTGGGTCGCCTCGACCTTCAGGTGGGCAAAACCAGCGATGGCGGCTGGGCTGTGACGAGCTATACAGGCCGGCTCATCCCGGTAACCGCAGCCGCCGGCGAAGATGCCAAGGTCGCCAAAGTCGTTGACAAATACTGGGCTCCCATCCGGGAAAAGTACGGAGAGGTGCTGGCAATGGCCGAAGATGACTTTGCCGAGTTCGGTCCGGACCATGCCCAATACAACTTGATGGCAGACGCAATGCGCTCCGCGACCAGCGCACAGATACACTTCGAGAACATGGGTGGTGTGCGCGCACAGCTTGTGAAAGGTCCCATCACCCTGGCCGACGTGAACACTATGGATCCGTTCAGCAACACGTTGGTGCGGTTTCAGGCCACCGGGAGAGTAGTAAAGCAGATTCTCGCTTCTATCCGGCCGGCCGTTTCGGGTATTCGCTATCGGATGGCCTCGAACAGGCTGCTTGAGGCCACACTCGGGGGCACACCTATCGATGATTATGCGATCTATGCGTGCAGCACCAACAGCTTCCTAGCCGGAGGCACGATGATGAAGGGAGTTACCGACCGAGAGGATATCGGTATTCCTCGGAAGGATGCGCTCATTACATATCTGCGCGCGGCCAAGCGAGTGACTCCAGCCTATGACGGGAGGCGCGTGCTGCGAAACATGGATAATTGGGGCAATTCGGGTCGGTAACTTGCCGAGACGCTGCTTGCTGCGTCCAAAAATGCCTACAGAGGATACGAAATGACAGTTGCGCCCAAGCGCCACGCGCGCTACGTGGTTGGCGTCGACCTGGGCGGTACGAACGTGCGTGCCGCGGTTGTGGACATCGACGAGAAGATCGTGGGCCAGGCCCGAGCTGCATCGGATGCACGAAACGGAGCCGCGGCCGTGGTTGCGGCTCTGGCCCGGACCGTGAGGGAGGCAATCATCGATGCCGGACTTACGATCGATCTCATTGGCGCAGTTGGAATGGCCGTGCCAGGCCACATCGATACGTATTCGGGCGAGATTCGCTGGTCGCCAAACTTCGGCGAGTATACAGACGGCAAGTTCGACATCTTTCTTCATGTGCCATTTGCCGGTCCGGTCTCGGAAGAGCTGGGACTGGCCGCCTACGCCGGAAACGACGCGAATGTTGCAGCTCTGGGCGAGTTTCGCTATGGCGCGGGCCGAGAGGTGTCAGACCTCGTGATGTTCACTCTGGGCACAGGCATAGGCAGCGGCGTGGTATCACAAGGACGGCTCGTGGTGGGCAGCACTGGAGGGGCGTCGGAGCTGGGGCACGTCATCATCCTCGCAGGGGGACGCCAGTGCGGCTGCGGTACGTTTGGATGCCTTGAGGCCTATTGTGGGACCTCAGCCATACTCGAGAGGGCGCATCGCGCCATTGAACGAAACACGGAGTCATCGCTTTGGAGCCGTATCGAAGGCGACAAGACGACCCTTACTCCCAAGCTAATTGACGAGGCCGCTCGCGAGGGGGATGTCGTGGCGCTCAGCGTCTTTGAGGAGACCGGCTACTACCTCGGCATTGGGATTGCGAACGCCATCAGTATCTTCAACCCGTCACTGGTAGTGCTGGGCGGCGGGATACGCAAGGCAACTGGACTCATGGCGGCTGCCGAGCGATCGGTGGCTCGCCACGCTGTTCACTCAATGCGCACCACTTGCAGGATAGTCGAGGCTGCACTCGGCGAGGATGCTGGCGTGATGGGCGCGGCGGAGCTTGCGTGGAGCAAGATGGGATCTGCCTAGCCTGCGCCTCCGAACGACGACAGATTCGTGCTGACTGCCTCGCGGAAGCGGTCGATAT
>VFKD01000593.1 GCA_009885735.1 bacterium | reverse complement strand
GTGAGGCCATGCAGCTCATGCAGCAGAATCACCTCGCGATGCTGCTCCGAGAGGGTGTCGAGCGCCCCGCGTACCTGCCGCGAAAGTTCACTCTGCGCGGCGCATCTCTCGGGGTTCGCCCGCCTGCTTTCGTCCGCAATCTCGGTTGTAGTACTCATGTCGAGGTGCTCCGGCTTCGCTCTATGGCTGTGTCGAATGCACAGGTTCAAGGCCACACGATAGACCCAGGTGCTCAGCGCGGCCTCGCCTCTGAACGAGTGAACGCTGCGAAACACCTGAATGAATATCTCCTGGGTCAGGTCCTCGGCATCGGATTGGGTGCTGCTGTAGCGGCGCGCGAGTGACTGCAGACGCGCGCCGAACTCGTCGACGAACTCCTCGAATGCCCGCTTGTCGCCCTGCTGCAGCCGTTGAGCCAGCCGGGAAGCTGATGCCACGCGTTGGTACCTTTTTCTGACCGTCAAGCTGCGACTTGCGCCTCTCACATGGGTTGGTTACATATTCCGGTCAATGGGTTCACTTCATGAGACGAATCGCCGGAGGCGAGGTTACCGCATAGCGGCAGCGCGACCTCTCCAGGTCTCCCAGCGCTTGCCAAGGCTGATGCCCTGCTCAACGAGAGGATCGCCTGGTCGGCCCAGGCGTGTGAGCTCCGAGGCTATCCAAGCCTCCAACTCGACTTCCATTTCGTTGGCAAGAACCGTGTCTTGTTCGGCAAGGTTCACAGACTCACTCGCATCCCTCTGCAGGTTGTAGAGCTCGCGCATGGGGGTGCCGTAAGCATCCTGCTCCCGGGAGAGGATGAGTTTGTGCGTTCTGTTGCGAAGGCACCACTTTGCCTGCCATGTGCATTCGCAGGCGATGATGCGATCCCGCACGCTGGGGGCACCATTGTCCATTGCGATACTCGAAAGCGACATGCCGTCCATCGACGATACAGGCGATGCTCCGGCCCACTCCAGCAGAGTGGGAGCGAGATCGGTCTCCTCAACGAAGTGACCTCGTCGTTCGCCGCGCGGCAGGCGATTCGGCCAGCGCATGATGAGCGGCACTCGGATATTCTCGTCATACAGCCCATGGTGGTCGAAGTAGATGCCATTGCGGTCCATCACTTCACCGTGATCTGCTGTCACGATGAGCAGTGTGTCATCGGCGATGCCGCACAGCTCAAGGGTCTCCGCGATGGCTCCGATGCCTTCGTCTGCATGGCGAATCTCCCCGTCATAGAGCGATCTCACATAGTCGGCATCCGTTATCGGTCCGAGCTTCTTGAACCACGTGTCTCCCCACATCCCCCAGAAGGGAGTGTCTCGCATCGCATCAAGAGAGTGGTTGGCTGGATCGCACGGATCCCCTCCGTCCCAGAACTGCCTATACTTCATCGGCGGCAAATAGGGGGTGTGCGGCTCCCAATAGTGCAGGAACAGGAAGAAGTCCTCGTTCGCATTGGCCTGAATCCACGGAACTGCCCGTCGGTTGATCTCTTCGCACGACACCAGCAGGCGGAGCTTATGTCGGTGTGAGGGATTGATATAGTACTCGTAACCACGCGAGAGCCACGGCTTGATATCGTAGAGGTTGTCTACAGCACATGTCGTGACACCCGCGCGCTGCAGAAGCTCCGGCAGCACCGGGATCTTTCGATCGAGATCCACCGAGCCTCCGTGCGCCACGATGTTGTGAGAGATGGGGTGCATTCCGGTATAGATCGTGGTGTGCGCGGGAGTCGTGGGTATGCCGGGCGCGAAGCAGTTGTCGAACACAATGCCTTCTGTAGCTATCTGGTCAATCACGGGACTCGTGGGCCTGGGGTATCCGTAGCAGCCGAGATGGTCCGCGCGCAGCGTGTCGATGAGGATAAAGACTACCTTCATAGACAGGAAGACCTAGAATAACTTCTGGTGCAGCTCTTATCTGATCTCAAGGTCGTTCTGCTCCGTAGGTTCACGATCGGCACGGCGGATTACATTTGCACCGACGAACGGCGACTCTCCTTCATTATCGGCACTCTCTTGCGGGACGGGCCGAACGAACGAAAGCCGCGATCCAGGATGGAATCGCGGCTTCGTCGTGTGCGGTAAGCCCTGGTAGCTAGGGATCGATCTTCAACACTACAGTCTTTGAGATTCCGTTTGCGGTG
>VFKD01000393.1 GCA_009885735.1 bacterium | reverse complement strand
TATTCGTGGTTGTCGCACTGGCCGGCTGTCAGCAGGGCCCGCCGCAGGGAACGATCAACGGTGTCGTGACGCTCAATGGCGAGCCCGTCGATGGCGGGTTGATTCGCCTGGTGCCAGCCGACGGCGATTCGCAGCCTGCCGATTGCATCATCAAGCAAGGGAAGTACGAAATCACCATGCCCACCGGTGACAAGAAGGTGGAACTGTTTTGGCTGAAAGGTGGCAGCACCGAAATCCCCGATACGGCCAGCCAAGGCACCAGCCCTTTGTAGTTTATTTCGCGACCTTTCGTTTTGACCGTTTGTTCTTGGCTTTCGCGGCGGCCAGGATGCGTGAGGTTGCGAAGTGGGGTTGATCTTTCGAGCATTCGCGTTGGGGGACCGGCTTCTTCTTGCCGCGGGGATGCTTTTTCAGCTTGCGCATACTAACGTGCTCTACTAAACGCATGAGTTCGGCGGCGATTTCCTGTGAGGTTTTGTCGGCGTAGCGAGTCACCCACCGGTCGTCCTCGATGAAGAGATCCATCGCCGACGAGGCCGACGACACGCGCTCGCCCAGAAAATAGTGAGAGACCTCGTTCGCGACTTTTTCCTCGCCGTGCTTCTTCCGCAACGCGGTCAGCACGACCCCCAGCGTGTTGTAAGCGATCAAGGCGAGGGCGAATGCCAGCAAGGCTGCGCTCGGCTGTCCGAGGCTCGAAATCTCGCCCTCGAACACACTCTCCAAATGTGCGAACGCCGTTTCGATCCGCCACCGCCCGCGGAAGCCCTCGGCGATGGTCAACGCCGAGATTTCCAGCGGCAAGTTGCTGAGGATTTCCAGTGAACAGTCGCCGTCGCGAGTCTTTTCGAATAGATCGAGGCGAATGATGCGAAGGTCGAGCGCCTGGCCGAAGTCGTCAAGCGATTGGCCCGGACGTTCGTAAACCTCGCCGGTCTCGGTCCGTCCGCAATACGTCCATTCTCCCAGTTCCACGATGCGGCCATTCGTTTGGTGGCGGCGAACGATGAAGTAAGAGCCTTGCGCCTCGATCTCGTGCATGAACACGCACGTCGCATACGCGCGGTCGGCGATCCAGACTTCCCCCGGCTCGACGTCTTCCAGAACGCGGACGGTGATCGAACGCTCTTGCTCGTGGCCGTCTTCCGACAGGTAAGCTCGTTGCACGAGGCCGCGTTCCGCGTCGTAAACGACTAACGCCAGACCGGGCAACGCGCCGCCCCCGAGCGTTCGCAAGGGCTGGACGCGATGCTCGGTCGCGGCCAGGTGATTGCCGTCCACGATGCGGGTCTTGAAGCCGGGAATGATCGGCCGCAGCGGCGACTGCAGGGCATCGACGATCGCGAAGATGCGGAGCGCCGACTCACGGACCAGAGCCTCGATCAAGGCGATCGGCAGGCTATTGAGGCGGTTGTAAACGGCCTTCACACCGACAGAGATTTCTTTCTCCATCAACTGATAGCTGGCATGCACCGAGTTGCGGACGCGGCACACCACCAGACTGAGCAAGGCCACGACCGTCGAGAACAGCAGCTTGCGGGAATTGCGGCGACCTGCGTGCTGGCTGAAAATGTCGTCCACCAAGGTTGGTGGCAGGGCGTTTTCGAGCGTCACCCGCACCATCACCGCCTCGGGATACTTCACGGATAAACGATCGAACACTTCCTGATGCAGCACGGAACCCCTCCTTGAAAGAGCAACCGGCGACTCCTCGCCGAACTCTCATCCTACGCACCGCGTACCGGAAAGGATCAACTACAAAGGGCTGCACGGCGTGTACTCACCCGTGTCCTCCCCCAGTCTTATGCGATAAGTCTCCCTGCCGCGCACGAACAGCGTCAGCAGTTCCGCCAAGCGCATCATCCAGGAATTCACCATCCGCCGCAGCGCGACGTTACCGCAAAAAGGCTCGAATTCCAACGGGCATCTCAATCCATCCGTACTCGAAAATGGCCAGCGAACACGGGTGAGTACACGCCGTGCCACCCAAAAAGCGGCATTCAGCCAACCGTGCCACCCCGCCGCTCAAGAATGTCTTCGAGGCCATCCACCTCGTCAATGTGAGAACCGATGCGCACGAATCCGAGCCCTGCGGCGAGAGCCTGCGAGGGGACGTTATCCGGCCGGATAGTCATCACAAATCTCGCCACGCCATGCGCTAGATGCGCCCAGTGCATCAGCGCCTTCGATGCCTCGCGAGCGTAACCTTGGCGGAGGAATGGCGCATACACAGTGAACCCAAATTCCACGCCACCCGGAGCATAAGGCTGAAGATACTCCGCGCCGGGTGCCGTGTGAAATCCGATGTAACCGACCATCACCTGACGGTCCCGGAGCACCAGCGCCCGCAACAACCACGGTTGCAGGGATGGATCGGCCTCAAGCTGCTCGAGCCGTAGTGCCATGACATCCGTGGAATCGAGCAAACCGTCCGGGAGCGGCACCCCGAGTATCCGCTCGGCTCCGGCGAGATCGTGCTCCAGCATCGCCCGCAGGAACGCGGGAGTGAGAGGAACCAAATCGAGCCGCTCCGAATGAATGGTGGTTATCATGGCGCGTGAAGCGGAGCCGCCTAACGCTGCCGCTCAGTGGCGAGCCGCGTGCGGGGCAGGACGCACAAGGCTCGAATAAACTTTCAACGCACGCGTGCTCGTCAACTGCAGCGGGTGGTTAGGCCTGCGTCCGGATCGCTGCGAACTCCGCTCAACCGTAC
>VFKD01000194.1 GCA_009885735.1 bacterium | reverse complement strand
TTGCCGGCAACGCTCTGGCGACACATGACATCGAGAACTCGCTCTATGGCACCTCGCTCGGCGTGGAACTGCGCACGGGCATCGCCGCAGCCCACGGTCACGAGCACCATCTGCGAGCCATCAACGCAATTCGCGGAGTTGGAAGCATTCGAGCCGCGGTCGAGAGCGGGCTGCTGACCCGAGGGGTGATGCATGCCTGCATTGAGTGCGGAGTGGAGTATGTGCTCGCCGGCAGCATTCGAGACGATGGTCCGCTGCCGGACGTCATCACGGACGCACTAGAGGCCCAGGAACGCATGCGCCGGCTTGTGCGAGGCGTCGGAATCGCCATCATGGTGGCCACAACCCTTCACTCAGTGGCCACCGGAAATCTGCTGCCGGCTTCTGTACAAACTATCTGCGTCGATTCGGATGCCGACACGGTGATCAAGCTGATGGACCGAGGCACGCACCAGGCCTTCGGACTTGTGACGGATTGTGAGTTCTTCCTCAAGGAGCTCGCGCAGCGCCTTCCGGGCGTTGCGCTTTGAGCCCGACTCCCAGCATGAGTCGTCTCCTTATGTGCGCACCCGACGCATACGACCTCAAGTACGAGATCAACGCCTGGATGTCGCTCGACAACCGACCCGATGTGCCGATTGCGAACCTGCAATGGAGAGAACTGCATCGCACGTTGACGGAGGTTGTCGGAGTTACTGTGGACCTCATTCCTCAGGCGCCGAACGCGCCGGACATGGTCTTCACCGCTAATGCGGGCCTGGTTCGCGGGAAGAGCGTGATGCTCTCGGAGTTTCGCCACGCCGAGCGTCAGGTCGAGGTCGAGCACTTCAAGGCCTGGTTCGAGAGGCAGGGCTTTCAGACGATTCTTCCCCCCGCCGGATGCAAATTCGAGGGCGAGGGCGATGCGCTGTTTGCGGGCGAGACACTCCTCGCGGGCTACCTGAAGCGCAGTGACATCTGCTCGCACGCTTGGCTCAGCGAATCTCTCGGCCTTCCCGTGCTGTCGCTCGAGCTGGTGGACAACCGTTGGTATCACCTCGATACCGCTCTGTTCGTGCTCACGCCCAGCCTCATTGCGTTCTACCCAGGCGCATTCGATGACTACGCACAGAACGTAATTAGGCACAACTTTGACACCATTGAGGTTGCTCGGAGCGAGGCGATGCAGTTCGCATGCAATGCCGTGGTGCTTGGGAAGGACGTAGTGATGCCTGCCGGATGCCCACTGTTAGTCGAGGAACTCGCCCGCCGAGGATACACTCCGCACGCCGTGGAACTCTCTGAGTTCATCAAGAGCGGAGGCGCGGCGAAGTGCCTCACCCTGTTCGTTGGAGGCCAATAGACAGAAACGCCCGACTGCCAATTGCAGCCGAGCACTTCCGTTTATCTCGTCGTCAGCAGCGAGGTTAGTTGGGGAGAGTCACCTGAGCGGCCTGCCTGCCCTTGGGGGTCTCGACCGACTGATAGCTGACCATCTGCCCCTCCTGGAGTGTCTTAAACCCGTCCATGGAAATGGCCGAGTAGTGTACAAACACGTCCACGCCGTCCTCGGCCACGATGAATCCGTAGCCCTTGGCATTGTTGAACCACTTCACCGTCCCCGTCACTGCATCCATCATAATCCTACTCCCTCCGCCGCGCCGGGCATGCCGCGAGGTGTACAGATCGCGGAGTTGCGGCGCGCCAATGCAAGAATTGCGTACGAAAGTAGTGGGTGCAAATTGCGTGCCAGGAAGCCGGGCGAGGAGATAATCTGGTAGAAGTGGCAGTCCATTCTCGTCGCCCGGCAGCCTATAGTGATGCCGTCGAAGGATGTAGTAACACACCGGTGGCGCACTCTATTGCTGCACCTTGGTATTGCCCAGGCGCGCTCACGGCAACCAGGGTAGATTTCCGCCGAGAATCGGCCTGCTCGGCAATGGCGGGCGGGACGCCCGCGCTCCGTCGTGCCCCGGAGGGGCTATACAACCATAGCCTCGGGCACCGCCCCGGGAGCAGGCACCGGGGATGCTTTCGGCCCAGCCAACCGATACCGGATCGCACAGCGTGATTGACACGACGTGTTTCCCACGGCGCTGGCGTGGGCTGGCATTGTTGTGCGCCTCCGGCGCGGAGACGCAGTTCAGCCCCGGAGGGGCTATACAACCATAGCCTCGGGCACCGC
>VFKD01000541.1 GCA_009885735.1 bacterium | reverse complement strand
TGCAGTCGCGGCCTACAGTTGAAGTTGGAAACACTACCGCTAGCAGGCACGGGTTGAAACCCGGCCCTGTTCTTGCGAAACCCACCCGCGTGGGTTCAGAATCGAGTCCGCGCAGGCGGACTTGGCAACTACAGCCGCGGACTTCAGGTGCAAAAGCGCTAGGCCCGTAGGTACGCGCCATCCACGCATCGAATTCTTGTAGTCGTATTCGGCGCGGCAGCACAGGTTGCCTGCCAACAAGGCGATTCGCGCGAGGGAGAGACGGATGAGGCTTGGAATTGTGGGAGCATGCGGGCGGGGCAGCGCCTTCCGCGCTGCGTGCGACGCATTGGACGAAATCGAGGTAGCGGCGGTTTGCGACACGTACGAGACCGGTCTCGCCGACGCCGCCGACCGGCTGGGCGCGAAGCTGAAGTTCACCTCCTATGAGCGCATGCTTGACGAGGCGAACCTCGACGCGGTCATCATCGGAACCCCAATGCCACTGCACGTGCCGCAGTCCATCGCGGCGCTCGAGCGCGGCCTGAACGTGCTGAGCGAGGTACCCGCGGGAGTACACGTGGAGGAGTGCCGAGCGCTTACGCTCGCTGCAGAGAGGAGTACCGGCATCTACATGATGGCCGAGAACTACCTCTATACTCGCCCAATTGCACTAGTTAACGAACTGGTGCGGCGCGGGCTGTTCGGCAAAACCTACTACGCAGAGGGCGAGTATCTGCACGAGCTTAAGGAACTCAACGAGAAGACACCCTGGCGGCGAAAGTGGCAAACTGGCATCAATGGCAACACCTATCCGACCCACAGCCTCGGTCCTATCTTGCAGTGGATGCCTGGAGACCGCGTAGTGGAGGTCTGCTGCCTCGGCGCAGGGCAGCACCACCGGGACCCACGCGGCGACTTCTACGAAAACGAGGCCACGACCGTGACACTCTGCAAGATGCGCAGTGGGGGCCTGGCGAAGCTGCGGCTCGATATGCTCTCCGACAGGCCGCATGCCATGAACAACCACGTGCTGCAGGGAACCGACGGCGCTTATGAGAGTTCGCGGGCTCCGGAGGAGCCGCACAGAGTCTGGCTGCGCGCCCTCTCGGAAGACCCATGTCGCTGGACTCCGCTCGACGAGCTGGAGGAGGAGTACCTACCCCATAGTTGGCGGAATGCTTCTGCTCAGGCTCGCGCCGCGGGCCACGGAGGAGGTGACTACTTTGTGATGGCAGACTTCGTGCAAGCGATAACTGGCGTCAAGTCGCCGACCGTTGGAATTCATGAGGCGATGGACATGACGCTGCCAGGGCTGATTAGCCAGGACTCGATAGAACAGGGCGGCAGGCCGCTGCCCGTGCCGGACTCGCGGGACTGGCTCACCGAGGAGCGAAAGCCGCCCCAGCTCGTAATGACAATGGGCAAGGCTGCACTCGAGAGCCCGCCCCAAGTCTCGATTCCGGCCGGTTACATCCTTCGCAGGCTGCAGTTTGGCGAGGAGGAGGCGTATGCCGTACTGATGAGCGCCGCTGGGTTTGAAGGAGTCACGAAACACGAGGCAGAGGCCCGGATGCGTCGAGTGATACCGGGCGGGTTCTTCGTGGTGGAACACGAGGCGACCGGTCGGCTCGTTGCAACGGCGATGGCAGGCCATGCGCCCACCATTGGCCGAGCGAACGCCGGCGTGCTGGACTGGGTTGCCGCCCACCCGGAGCACTCGGGCCGCGGCCTGGGCCGCACAGTGGTCTCGGCGGTGATGCGGCTGATGGTGGAGCGTGGTTATACCGA
The DNA here is from genome assembly GCA_009885735.1 of bacterium. Classification (GTDB taxonomy): domain Bacteria; phylum Armatimonadota; class Chthonomonadetes; order Chthonomonadales; family CAJBBX01; genus VFKD01. The sequence goes on along the minus strand of VFKD01000541.1, from coordinate 319 downwards.
CGTCTACCTGCTTACGGACGACTTTCGCCTGCCCGCCCTCGCTGTCTATCTCGCGCTGGGATGGGAACCGTCGTTCGAGGGCGAAGGGATGCGCGAGCGTTGGGACGCGGTTCGAAAGGAACTTCGCCCGACCTAATTCGTGTGCACCGTATTCAGGTTATCGCATATGTCCTATACGTCCTATCGGTCCCATAGGCCCCATCCCAAGCCCTCCGGGGAGCCTAGAATTCCCGCCCGTCCACCGTGTTCTTGCTCGCGATCTCCTGGCTCGACTTCAGGGTCCATCCGCTCTTGGTCTTCTGCCACAACTCAATGTCTC
>VFKD01000147.1 GCA_009885735.1 bacterium | reverse complement strand
GCGCCATAGTAGAGGCTCCTGGTTGGGAAGATGATTTCTCAAAACCACCATTCCACCCAGAAGAGCCTCTACCCTACATTTTCCAGAATCCTATCTTGGACAGGTGTGATCTTATTATAAGGCTTCTTACTTCTCCTTTCGAAAGGCACCTATCCGTTGGCGGAAGAATCGTTGGTGTTAGAAAGATCAAAGTGCTGGGTGATCCCACTGCGTTCGAAGAGCCTTTTATCAAGGTATTCGCGTCGATTCTCATCGTACTGCTCCTAGTGGCAATCACTGCAGACCCCGGCGGGTTCTTGACGTCTGCCGTATCCATTTCGCGTATTCTCTTGCTCCCGGTCGTGGTGATCCTCATCGCCGTTGTCGCGATACAAAGCAAGTATGACGCCTATCGTAAGGAACGTAATGCTCTAGATGACTGAGACTGACACCTGCGATTAACGGAAGGAAACATTAGCAAGGTGATACAGGTCATTCAAGGGTCTGAGACATTCGGAGGTCCCACCGTCGGACTTGGTGAGTACCATCGTGGCGGAGTTGGCAGGCAATCGGGAAAGCTTGGCCTGGTAGCCGTGGGTTCACTCGCCGTCGTAGATAGCACTTAGTGGCATAATGTCCTGAAAAGGATGCGAGCGATGGACAACTCGGACACGACTGAGCCTATCCCACGTGAATCGGCCCAAATGATCGCGGAGATCGACGCAATGCTTGCCGAGATGGCGGAGGCGGATCGCCGAATAGCCATTACGCAGAAAGAAACGGCGAGGTTGCAGGCCGAAACGCGCGCAATACTTACCGCATTGACCGATCAACTGAGGATTCGTCGAGAGCCGCAAGCCGCGCGGAGGTAGAATCGATGCTCGCTGCAACCCATAATCCCGGCGATACGGACCGGGCACGGCAGATTTGGGACGAATACCAGCGGGAGCATGATGTTATGTCACTCAAGGGCAACGTGGCTGCCATCGACCCGTCGTCCGGGCAAGTGTGGATCGGTGAGTCCGGAATCGATGTGGCGGATCGCTTGAAAGCCGAAGGAGTTACCTCCCCTGTGTACCTCGTTCGCGTTGGATACGATCACTATGTCCAGAAGGGGCGTCGGTGCGTGTCGGCTCTCTACAGTACTCCAACCAGCCCTGTACAAGTCGAGAGTAGGCTGGTGTACCGAGTACCAGCCGAGCTCGCGCAGCGCATATTTGGTGCACAATGAAGTGGTTCGCACCGAATGATCCAGAAGGACATTGAGCATGATCACGATAGTCTTCCCCGACCGAGATACCGAGAAACGAGCGCTTGCCTTCTTGCTTGGGCGGTTCTCCGGCCGCGTGATGAAGTCCGGCGAGCACCTTGTGCCCGAGGCTGCCCTAGAGGCTCTGGCCGACCAGAACATCTCGTACGAGGTGAAGGGCAAGACTACCTATGAGCAGCAGATGGCGGCGATTCGAGGTTCTTCTTCCAGCTCGTTAGTGATGGGCGTGATGTGCCGAGTCAATGGCTGGCGCAAGCACTCCTCGAAATCGTAGATGAATTCGGAGCCGTGAGCTACGAAACCCAGAAGGTTGAGGGACACTGGCGTCACGCTGGCGTTTTGTTTCGCGATGACCTCGTCAAGCTCGTCGTGGATGTCCCCGACACGAGACCGAACATCCTGTGGATGAGAGAATACAAGGAACGGTGGAAGGCCAGGCTCGATCAATTGGAACTCTGGCTCGTCAGTTACCATATCGATATCGTTTGATGTTTCGCCACTGCGGAGTTCGACGCGAACGCCTGGAACCCTGTCTCCCGGCGTGGAGCAAACACCGGGGTCAGCTCCAAGCCCAATCACCTACGGCGCGGTACGCCTTGGGAGCACCGGTCCTCAACTCTTGACGCTCTACGTCCAGCACTCCCTCGCGTCACCAAGTGCGTCACGCCTCGCTACGCAGATGACCAATCCTCCACATCCAGGCCACTGATTCTGAGGAAGACAGCATCGCGGGACACGAGGGTTGCCCCGAGAGCGATTGACGTGGCAGCGATCCACAGATCGTTCTCGTCTACGGATAGACCCCTGGTCTGCGATTCCGACTTGATCCGACCGTAGTGGCCGCCAACAGTCTCCAACATCGGCTCGCAAACGGTAGCAGAAAAGAGGATTGCTGCTTTCGATTCCAGTGCCTGACGCCGCTTTCCATCCGGCATCCGTGCGAGGCCATAACGTATCTCACCGCGCACGATGGCGCAGATGACCACTCGATCCGCCTCCGCAAGAGAGTCCAGACGCGACGCGACGCGGACGTCCTCACGCATCAAGTCACTGATGGCATTGGTGTCGAGAAGGAAGTTCATCGACTACCTTGGATCATCAAATACCCCATGATCTGAAGGCGGGAGTTTCCCAGCCTCGACAGCAGCCTCAAGTTCATCGACGATGCCGGAGAGAAGGTGCGGAGGACGGAGCATCGCGTCGCGTACAGCCCTGGCGCTGCCCCTCGACGATGAATGCCGAAGCTCAACTGAGACGCTAACAGGCTCACCCTCTGCAAACGGCAGCGGCTCTTCCAACTCGATGGTTCTTCCCCGAGCAATCCCTTGATGAATCAATTCCCTACTCCATGTTCGGCAGGTCACTGAATGAGCCTGCTGAGGCCTCTATTGTAACAGAATCCCTAAGCCCTTGTGTTATGCCCGCCCGCCCATAGCCTCTCGCGCCTGATAGGAGGTCTCCCACACGCAAGCTCAAATAACAGTGCGGCTCTCATCGGCTGCGCTAGCCGCCTCGTTGCGCAAGCACGGTCGAGCCTCGTCTAGCCCATAGACCCAAAAGACGAAACGCAACACCTCCGCCTACCGTATCTGAGAGTATCCACTGGAGCCATGCGGACTCGTGAGAACTTCGAGGTCGATCCAGCAGTCACCAACAGAACGGACCGCCAGCAGCCTGACTCACTCCGACCACGCATAGGGCTCAAAACATGCAAGCGAAAGGAGAAGCAGCGATGAAGCGACGTAATCGGTTTCCTTCCCTCCTAAAGGCAGCGGCGGTGTTCGCCGTGCTTTCGTCCGTGGCGGTACTTGCGCCATGTAGCCACAGCCAGACCAAAGCAGACGCTTCCGGTGACGTAACTCCGGAAAGGCTGCTGAGTCAGGTGCGCGATCACTACCACGGCCTCAATACGTTCTCGATGACCATCGAGCATCGAGACAGTTCAGGTCTCTTCCCAGGGGAGTACCGGCAGACCCTTCAGTGGAAGAAGAGCGGCCAATTCGCGCTGCTCGTCTCATCCACGAGCGAGACGAAAGCGCCGAATTACTACGCAGACGTCGACAGTGTTGTAACCAGATTCCGGGACGGCAAGCAGAGTGTCGATCCGACTGGACCCCGTCCGAACACCTCGCCGGGATGGGAGGTTTCCGGTGGAATGATACTGGGCTTCCTACAGCGCACTCCCGTCAGCGACTTATGGTTCAAGCCTATGGCCGGCGTAAAGTTCACCTACGCCTTCGGTCCACGCAAAATCTGGCACGGACACAAAGTGCGCGAGATCGTCGTCACCATTGCTCGCGACCCAAAGATGCCCGGTATGCTGGTCTCTCTCTACGTGGATGCCACACAACCTGTACTCACAGGCTTTGAATGGAACGGCAATGGCAAGGTGGGCTACGCAATCTATTCGGAACAGGAGCTGAACCCATCGTTGCCCGCGGACCTTGGGAGCCAACCCAAGCCATAGAGTTGCTCTGACTCACACGATGCAGCTGGCTCTCCGGCATGCGAATCTCCCAGATTGCCGGAGATCCTCCTGCGTCTCCCCCTCGCCGAGACTCTACACGCCCTTTTGCATGCCACTGACCTCTCGGAAATCAGGGCTCAACAACGTCGCTCGTACCTGCCAGGAGGTCTCCCAGCCCCCAAGCTCGAATAACAGTGCGGCTCTCATCGGCTGCGCCGGTTGCTTCAGGGCGCAAGCACGGTCGAGCCTCGTCTAATCGTTGGTTGCGGCCCCGGAGGGAAGCACAACCCTTCATCCGGCGCGGCGACGAGCAGGAGGTTCGACCGTGAAGTGGGTCATTGCCGTTATCATCATCACGATGGTCGTGCTGCACCAAGATT
>VFKD01000247.1 GCA_009885735.1 bacterium | reverse complement strand
CCGAGCGGGTCCTTCGACTCTGCCACGAAACGGCTGTGGCAGGCTCAGGACGAACGGATTAGAGCCCAGGACAAAGGGATTCGAGCTCGGGACGAACGGACACAGGCGGATGAGGAAGAGGAGTCGCGGATGGCATTCGAGGGATTTAGGCAAGCAGACTTTCGCACGATGAGGCTGCCCGGCTTCGAGGTTCGGATGCCAGCCATTCGCGCCACGGTTACGCCGAAGCTCAAGGAGCTGGGCGAGCGTGTGGTCACGCCTCTGCGCAAGGCCACGGGACTGGAGTTCTATCCGCGCGTGGCCCAGCACATGCGCCGAACCGTCAATCCGCCGGAAGAGACATGGGTTGCGTTCAGCCGGTCGCCGCGCGCCTACAAGCCGTTCGTCCACATGCGAGTAGCCATCAACAAGGACGCGGTGAAGATTGTCTGCAACGTGGACTACGAAGCGGAGGACCTCCCCACATTCGCCACGGGCCTGGCAGAGAACGCCGTGGCAATCTCGGCGCACCTCGCAGAGCACCCGGAGATTACCTGCTACAACCTGCGGGATTCCGAGGGAGCCCCGCTCTCCGGTGCCGCGCTCACTCCTGAACTGCTGACGGGGCTTGCCGCCCGCATGGACAACCTGAAGCAGGAGCACATCCACTGGGCCATCCACATCGACAAGAGCGACCCCGTGGTGAAAGTGCCGACCAAGCTGGTAAAGAGGGCCGTGGAGGGGATGGTCGCACTGCTGCCGATTTATCGGTTGGGGATTTAGAGGGTCCGCCTAGAGCCGGTAATGTAGCTCCTCGCAAGCACCAGGCAGCTCATGGAAGTGAGACGAATATGTCGATACTGAGGTTCAAGACGGTCTCGCTGTCCCACCCTGCAAGCTGTGTCATTCTCTTCGTCATTAGCGCTGTGTTCCTGTCGGCTTCCAGCAACCTGGCCGATAGCGCCGACACTGCCCCAAATCATGTCGTACCTCCGCTTGCCCCGGCAGTCACCAAGGCACTGTCTGCCGTTCGCAGCGTCGATTGGCAAGCTCTGCAGACTATGATCGGGAAGAGCCTAACTATCTCCAACACGAAGCGGGTCGACGAACCTGACCAGTCGAGCATGCGGCGACAGCACATCATGCCGAGCGACTTGGCAATGACTGAGCGTAAACCTAGCGACGACCCACCAAGCGTGTATGCCACCGTCGAACTGGTCATCCACAGAGCGTCGAAGCTATCACGCCGCAATGCTGCCGTCCTGCGCGAGTTTGGGAGGAAGGTCGACTTCACACTTTCCGATAATCCGGAATGGCTCGAAACAGGGCTGGCCATCACATCGGGTGAGCAGCCAGGGTTGACCGGACCGGCGGCTCAGAGCAGAATGATCAGCAGCACCGATTGGAGGGTTGATTTCCGGCTAGACGGCGGACGCTGGGTAGTGTCGCGGTTGTTGGTGATAGGGCACTAGCACCCTCAAACCTACATAGCCCACGTCCACGATGTTGCACATGCCCCTGCAACCCACCAACCGTATATCGTCTAGAACCTCGCGGCCTGGATGTCGAAGAAGATGCGGTGCTCGAGCGTGGAGTACGAGAGCGCCAGCTCCCTGGGTCCGATACTTCTGCCAATGCCAATGAGGAAGTCCCGGTAGTGCGCAGAGGCGAACTTCTGAAGAGTTGCGCCAAGCGAGAAGCGCCACCGCGGCGCAACCGCGTAGCTGAAGTCGCCGATGAGGCTGCTGTTGTTTGCGTCAATGAGCGTGCTGTTGTAGACGAAGAGCGACCACTTGTTGCCGCCGTTGGCGAACAGGCTCAATCCCACGCGATGCCTTCCCAGGTCAGCGAGCAGCGTGGGAGTTCCCGTGTAGTCGTAGGTCATGTTCAGCGTGGCAGATTGGCTCAGCGTGCGAGTGGCGTTCACCGAGGCGATGACCGCGCGGCCGCCCCGCCCGAAGCTGGTCCAGACATTCCCAACCGAGAGGTTGTTCGACACAGTCGTGACCTTGTCCAGCCGGACCGGCTGGCTATAGAATCGGGCCTGCACGCCCTCGTAGGTCGACTTCGTTACAAAGGTACCGGACTTATTGTGCGACATCCCAGCATTTCCGCCTATCGACATCATGTAGCCGGTCTTGCCGACCTTCCGCGGGGCGGTCTCGAGGTAGAGGTCTCCCTGCTCCCCGCTGGCCGAGAACCCACGTAGGCTTCTGTTCGCGGAGATGTTGAGGCCGGCGTAGAGAGGGCCCAGCTGCTGATTCAAGTTCGTGGACAGATACAGGCCGCGATGCTGAGGCACATCCAGGAAAAACGAGCCGCGCGTGAGGGGCGAGAACTCGTGGCTGTGCGTCCATCGAAAGCCCCAGTCGCTGCGGTTCACTCCGTTGAAGCCAAACTCACCCGTGTAGCGCTGTGAGCCGCCGGAGAGCGAATTGTATGCCTGCGTGAGGTCTACTGCCCAGCCCGGACGCGTGGCCCCCGTAAACCGCCCGCCTCGTTCTCCATAACGCACTCTGAACAGGCCCGTTGATACAGGGCTCATGTCGTAGTAGTAGGGGATGTTCACGCCAAGGCCGCCCGAACCAACATTCAGAAACTGGTCCGAGAAGAGCTCCTGTGAATTCATTGCCAACGAGTAGAAGGGAAGCGCGAAGAGCTTGACCCCATCCTGATAGAACTGCGGACGCTTGAACTGCAGCTTCTCGCCGGGGAACACCAGAACCTGCCTTGCGGTGATGAGCAGTTGGCTCTCGGAGAAATCCGCAAACTCGAAAAACTTCGGCGCGATGCCGGCCGCCTGCACTTCCGTCTTGAGGTCTGGACCGGAGATCTTCACCGGACGAATTAGCTTGTCTATCTCCATGATAGCAAGCCCTTCGCCCTTCGTAAGGTTGTAGGAGAGCCGCCTGCAGTTCAGCCTTGAAGCGCCCCGCCGAAGCATCACATTGCCGTTTGCGCGAACTGTGTTTGCTCGGCAATCAAACTGAAGGGAATCCGCCCAGAGCTCCACATTCCTGAAGAGAAGGTAAGCACCGGGAAGCTTGCGATCCGCCTGCTCCACTGAGCGAGCGGACGCCTGAACGGTGTTGTGGCCCGCGCTATAGATAACCGAACCGGTGCCGTCCACCACCGCGAACGCATTGCCCTGGAACGTGTCTGCCGGATCATCCGTGAAGAGCACGTCGCAGCGCTGAAATCCGCCGCCGCTCACCGAGGCGGTGATGTTCGCGGTCCCTTTGACGTTGCCGACAAGTCGTATTCGCGCGGTGCCGGTGCGAGTGTTCGCAGTCCCAGACGTGCCGCCGCCCAAGAATCGTCCCTGCGAGGTGAGGAAGGTGACGGTGGTGCCATCCGGAACAAACCGACCCGTGCTGTCTCGAACGTCTGCGATAATCTCGGTTGAATCGCGGCCATCGTTTAGGATTGCCAGCCGGGTTGGCCTGAGCACAATCGTGGGCAAAGCCGCGTACACCGGACCCAACGCAGCGCACAACAGGCCGACAACCACGGAGAGTGTTCGAAAAGTGTAGTGCATGAAGTGTT
>VFKD01000610.1 GCA_009885735.1 bacterium | reverse complement strand
GTGTCAAGAAACCTTGCCTGGGCGAACCTCCAGATCGAAGGTCTACGAGTGCTGTCCACCCACGCAGGAGTGGATGCTCTCGCGGATGTTGCGCGAGCGTGCTCAAGTGAGCACAACACAGTTCGCAATGCTGCCTGGTCGGCGATAGAACAGATCGCATCGAGGGTGACCTCGCGTGAACTGCACGCTCTCGGTTCAACCACAAGCGAGGTACTGGGGCGCAGGCTCTCCACGGCGCCGAAGGCCGGCGCTGCAGCAATCCTTCTCGCGCTAAGAGTCGCGGGAGAGCCCAGCGCCATGCCGCATGTCGCCCGATTGTGCCAGGGCACCGTCGATTCACAGATTGCATCGGAGGCCCGGCTAACGCTTGAGGCACTGAAGTTGCGCAGGAGCGCTGCCCGCGACCCCTCCACCCTGCTGCGGCCCGCCGACGCGCCGTCGATTGATAACAACCTGCTTGTTCCGGCAGACCTGAGCGGTTCGCCGGTGTATAACCGCCACGACGTACTGCCGGCTGAATAACTTAGTTACGTCAACCCTAGCTAGGGCTTCGCCTCGAACCGACGAGTTGTACACTGTTCCAAGACTCGCTGCCCGCAGCTGGGCACCCTACCTTCAGTATTCGGGCACAATGTTGTGTCCCGACTTGCAATGATGTACTGTCATGCTGAGCGGAGCTTCCGCCGTTTGGAAGCGCGTCATTCCCGCATGGTGCTAGCGGGAACGAAGCATCCGGCTGTACAATTGCAAACGCGGCCGGACCCTTCGACTTCGCCACGATACGGCTGTGGCTTCGCTCAGGGTGACAGTAATAAAGGCGTCCCGAGTGACCCAGACGGCCAATTCCCAAGACTTGACGCAACATATTTTTCAGATGTCTATTGGTCTAGTCTAGTACTGGGCGTGCGGCTGTGATCACCGCACTTGCGCCCTGCTCGAACTGCCGGAAGTTGTCTGCAAACCGGCGGGCAAGGTCAAGAGCAGCCTCTGCATACTCTCCCGGGTTCGCCCACGCATCGCTTGGCCACAATACTGACTTTGGCACGCCAGGACACTCCAGTGGAACGCTGAGGCCAAACACCGGATGGGTGCGATACTCTGAACTATCGAGATGGCCTTGAAGGGCCGCCTGGATGATGCGCCGAGTGTAGTCGATGGACATTCTCGCGCCGACTCCGGGCGGGCCGCCGGACCAACCGGTGTTCACCAGCCAGGTGGCCGACCGATGCCGTTCGAGCTTCTCGCCCAGCAGCTTGGCATAGACGCTTGGATGTCGCGGCAGGAACGGCGCACCGAAGCAGGCGCTGAAAGTGGTCTGCGGCTCGGTCACTCCTGCCTCTGTACCTGCCACCTTTGCCGTATAGCCGGAGAGGAAGTGATACATTGCCTGCGCGGGAGTAAGCCGAGAAATAGGAGGAAGCACGCCGAATGCATCGCAGGTAAGGAAGAAGATAGTGTCCGGGTGGCCGCCAACGCTGGGAATGATGGCCGACGGTATGTGATCTAGTGGGTAGGCCGCGCGCGTGTTCTCCGTGATCGCGTCGGAGGCGAAGTCGAGAACTCCGGTGACTGAGTTCATCGCTACGTTCTCCAGCACTGTCCCAAACTTCACCGCATCCCAAATCTGAGGCTCGTTCGCACTGGTCAAGTTGATACACTTCGCGTAGCTCCCGCCCTCAAAGTTGAAGACGCCTGTGTCGCTCCAGCCGTGCTCATCGTCTCCAATCAGTCGCCGCGTGGGGTCCGCGGAGAGAGTGGTCTTTCCCGTACCGCTCAGGCCGAAGAACAGAGCTGTGTCGCCCGCCGCGCCCACATTCGCAGAGCAGTGCATCGGCATCACTCCCGCGGCCGGCAGCAGGTAGTTCAGCGTGGTGAAGATCGACTTCTTGATCTCGCCCGCATACTCAGTACCGCAGATCAGGATTATCTTACGTTCGAGGTCAAGGACGATGGCCGTTTCTGAGCGCGTACCGTGGAGTTCAGGACTAGCCTTGACGTCCGGCAGGCATAGAACGAAGAACTCAGGTTGGTGAGTTGGGAGCGATTCCGTCGGCGGTCGCACAAAGAGCTGGCGAGCAAAGAGACTCTGCCATGCTCGTTGAGTTACTACGCGGATCAGCACGCGATGATTCTCATCTGCTCCAGCATAGAGGTCCTGAGCGTAGAGAGTGCGGTCCGCGGTGAAGTCGATTGCTGCCC
>VFKD01000717.1 GCA_009885735.1 bacterium | reverse complement strand
CGCGCTCATCAATCAGCTTCAGCACAACATCATCTGGGGCCAGAAGGGCAACTTCCTGGATGTTCCCACGGACTGCCCGCAGAGGGACGAGCGACTCGGCTGGACGGGAGATGCGCAGGCCTTCAGCAGCACTGCCATGTTCAACATGGACACCGCCGGGTTCTTCACGAAGTGGATGAAGGACGTGGAGGCCGATCAGTATGCGAACGGCAGCGTTCCACACGTCATCCCAAATGTGCTGGGATCCAACTCGGCTGGAGCGACCGGTTGGGCGGACGCTGCAACCATTATCCCGTGGAACGTCTACCTGGCGTATGGCGATGAGCGCATCCTGGCCGAGCAGTATTCGAGCATGTCGCGATGGGTTGCCTTCATGCGCGCACGGGCAGGCGACGACCTGATCTGGACGGGCGACTTCCACTTCGGCGACTGGCTGGACTTCGGTTCGTCGGCCCGAGGCAATTTCGGCGCCACGCCAACGGATCTGCTTGCAACCGCATTCTTTGCACACTCGACCGAGATCCTCGCCAAGTCTGCCAGGATACTGGGAAAGCGGCAGGACTCGGAGACCTACGAAAAGCTTGCCGCGGAGATCAAGGCAGCTTTCTGCGCCAAGTATGTGAAGGACGACGGCAGCGTGGGGACCAACACGCAGACCGGGTATGTGCTTGCGCTCGAGCTTAACCTGCTGCCCACTTCTCAGCGCGAGCGAGTCGCGAGGCGGCTTGTTGAGGACGTTCGTCAAAAGGGTCACCTCACCACGGGGTTCCTCGGCACTCCGCACCTGATGCACGCGCTGAGCCGCTATGGGTATCTGGATGACGCCTACAAGCTGCTCAACCGAGACGAGTTCCCCTCGTGGCTCTACCCCGTGAAGAAGGGCGCCACCACGATCTGGGAACGATGGGACGGCATCAAGCCGGACGGTTCGTTCCAAGACAAGGGCATGAATTCGTTCAACCACTACGCCTATGGAGCGGTGGGCGACTGGATGTACCGCGTGATGGCAGGCATTGAGATCGACCCTGCGGCTCCCGGATACCGGCACATCACCATTGCGCCAAGGCCAGGCGGTGGGTTCACCCAGGTGCGCGCCTCGCACATGAGCCTCTATGGCCGAGTCACCTCTTCGTGGCGCCTGCGGACTGGAGAGTTGGAGCTGACCGTCGAGGTCCCAGCCAATTCCCGTGCGACCGTGAGATTGGCAGATGTGCAGGTAGACGGCGTGAAGGAGAGCGGCAAGGCGCTCGCAAACGGCAACGGGATCATGCGCACCAAGCAGGACGGCTCGAACGTGGAGATTCTGTTGGGCTCGGGAATCTATCGGTTTACGTATCCGACTTCCGTGGCGGCTGCCTCGCCGGGACGTACAGCGCTCCGTTGACGCAGCCGATATCGCAGCGTCAAGGGCCTGAACCACACTGGCGCCGCCATACACCACTCCGTTCGCCCTGAGCGCTCGACAGCTGTATCGTCGAGCAGTCGAAGGGGCTCAGTGTCTGCAAACGCATCCTTCGACTCTGCCACGGAGAGGCTGTGGCAGGCTCAGGACGAACGGAATCGCTCCTATTACGAGCGACCTCACCGCAGCCACTCCGTCCAGCGTGACGTCAGCAGGAATGGAGGGTCTGGACGTGTAAGCACGATCAGTCATTCTGAGCTTTCGGACCAGCGCGTGGATGTGGCTCACACCGAAGGCTCTGCCCGACGACATCTTTGCTTTGCAGTCAGCCGACCTAGTAGGAGGATGCTCTCGTGACTTGCTCCACCAGACGAAATGTAGTTGGCTACAGCGTTACTGCCCTTGCGGCAGTTATCTCGCTCTCATCTAGCGCGCTCGCGCAGTCAACCCGGCGCGCGAGCTTCCCCGTTGTGCAGGCTGAGTCCGTAGGGATGTCCACCGAGCGGCTGCACCGCGTAACCGCTGCGCTCCAGAAGCACATCGACGACAAGCACATTTCGGGTGCCGTCGCGCTCGTGGCGCGCAAGGGCAAGGTCGTCTACTACGAGCAGATCGGCTCGATGAACATCGAGACGAACGAGGCGATGCGCACGGATGCTCTGTTTGCCATGGCCTCGTCCACCAAGCCGGTGACGGCGACGGCAATCATGATGCTCGTGGAAGAGGGCAAGGTCCGCCTCACGGACCCGGTCTCGCGCTTTATCCCCGAGTTCAAGCAGATGAATGCGCTCTATCCACCGTCGCCGAGCCGAAATCCTGTTCTGGTAGTCGCCGCTCGCGAGATTACCATCAAGGACCTGCTGACGCACATGTCGGGCCTAGGAACGGGCGGAGATGGGCAGAAGGCCGCCCCTTCGGACACCGGCTTTCCCACCTCAGCGGGCGAGACTCTGGCCTCGTATGTGCCGCGACTCGCGAAGATGGCGCTCGACTTTCAGCCTGGGACGCAGTGGCGCTACAGCGGCTTGGCTGGAATCGACGTGCTGGCACGAGTGGTTGAGATCGCTTCCGGGACGGACTTCAATACGTTTCTTCGCAACCGGATCTTCGAGCCGCTGGGCATGACCGACACGGTCTTCGTGGTGCCGGAAGACAGAAAGACACGCATCGCGGGGCTGCACAGGTTCTCTGAAGGCAAGATCGTCCGGGCGGATTCGTTCCTGAGGTTTCCCCCCACCTATTTCTGCGGGGCGGGCGGACTCACCTCAACGGCAGCGGACTTCTGGCGCTTCGGGCAGATGCTGGCAAACGGCGGGGAGCTGGCCGGCAAGCGGCTGCTCAGCCCGAGATCAGTACAGTTGATGTCCACGAATCACGCGGGAGACCTCTTCCCAGGCAACCTCGGGCGACCGAAGGGGATGGGCTTTGGGTTTGCGATGGAGGTGGTGGTGAACAACGCGCAGGCAAGCACGTTCCGCACGAATGGCAGCTTCGGGTGGGACGGCGCCTTCGGCACGCACTTCTGGGCAGACCCGAAGGAGCAGCTCGTGGCCGTGATGATGATTCAGACGAACGTGGGCTACCTCGTTCGGGCGGACTTCGAGACGGCGGTGCTGCAGGCGATTGTGAAGTAGGCGGTGACTGGAGACTGGAGACTGGAGACCGGGGACCGGAGAAGCGCAAGGTCACGGTTCGCCAGCGTGGCATGCGCGTCTCGCGCATGGACTTTCATATGCAGGACGTCCGCGCTTCACGCCAATGGCACGAGCCCAAACAGCAAACGGCCTCCCTGG
>VFKD01000650.1 GCA_009885735.1 bacterium | reverse complement strand
CGGACCGTACGACCTATACGCCGATGGCCTTTATGAACATGGTTTCGCTGATGCGCCGGTTTATCGATGAAATTGATCACTTCGAACGCTTCATGCTCGTTGTGCTCACTGATCCGAGCTTCTACAGTGAAGCATCCGCCCGCAACTACACTCTCTACAACGCCCTGCAGACTCGCATCGCCATTGAAGTCCACGACGTGAAACTCCCGAGCCCCACTGCCGCACTGGTTCACCTAGGAGTGCCGGCATGACGCCCGCGGAGGTGGCTTCCCGGCGAGCGGTAGAGGCGCTGCGCGCGGGAGTACCAAGCCGTGCGGTCGTGGAACGCCTTGGCACTACCCACGGCGATGTGGAGCATGCCTTTTCGGTCGCGCTGGATGCCCTTGCGCAGGGCGAACCCACTGAACCGATTGTGGTCACCGGCAACTTCGGTACGGGAAAGTCGCATCTTCTCGAATTCACCCGTTACGAGGCGCAAAAGCGCGGCTGCGTCACCAGCGCTGTCACCGTGGGTCCCGAGACACCTCTTAGCAGGCCCGGAGTCGTCCTCGAGGCTATCTCGGAGGCTGCGGAAATTCGCGGCATGGAGGGAGACCTTCGCCGCTCGCTTTCTGCCTCGCTTCGGACAGACTCCGACCGGTTCGCGGACCTGCGGCTGTGGCCCAGAAACAACTCGCTTCACGACCGATTCGCGGCGCTCCTGCACCTCTACGAAGAGTGGCAGGACGACGAGGATAGGCAGCGAATCTTGGCGGACCTCACGGGCAAGACGTTTCCGGCAGGGGAACTCAAGAAGAGGCTCCGCGAAATTCGCCAGTTGGCCGGCTATGATCTGCGCAAGGCGCCGCATAAAGTTACTCTTCCGCATCCCAGAATTCTGGTGCAGTCGCAGTTCTATCGGGCTTGCAAATGTTCAGGCTGGGTGATCTTCTTTGATGAGCTCGAGCGACTTCGTAGTTTCAACGTGAAGCAGAGAATGCTCGCATACTCGGAGATCGCGTGGTGGGCGCAGGTTGCACGCACTCCGGGCAGCGGCATCCTGCCGGTGTTCGCTACCACGGGCGCGCTGGCCGACACAGTTCGCACAGACCTAGGAAAGGGTTATGGCTCGGGTTCCGACAGTGCGGGCGCGAGCCCCGTGCGGTCCGTCATTGCGCTCTTGGACGGAAGCAGCTCGTTCATTCTCTCTCCCCCAACTCCCGAGCAGAGCGCAGAACTTCAGTACAAGGTGCGAGACCTCTATCGAGAGGCTTTCGGCGAAGCGCCTGAGACCATAGTGCGAAATCCAGCAGAGGTCTATACCGACCTTAGACGTGAAATTCGCCAGTGGATCACTCGCTGGGACCTGCAGAGGCTCTACCCGGACTATACGCCGGAGATTCAAGCCGATGAGCTCGAAATGGACTCCTCCGAGGTGCCGGATGAAATGATTCGCGAGGAGCAGGACAACGACATGGAGGGCGAGACGGACATGGCCTACTAACGATGCCACTCACGCACGCAAAGCCCCAAAGCCTGACGGTAGAGGGCACCGCCGCCTATCTGGACGTGGTGCGTCTCCCCGCGGAACGGCGCATCCTGGGCGGCCTACTCGTTATCGACTCCTTGGGCCAGCCCATCGAGTTCGTTCACTCCAGCGTCGAGCTCCCGCACGGCTTCATGTGGGCAAAGGACCAGGCCGAGATGCTCGCAATTGCCTCGCTCTCCCGCGCCCTCTTTGATGCCTGCCGCAATACGCCGAGCCTCATCGCCGTACGGGACGAATTCGCTCCGGTCCAGTTCTGCAAGACTGAGATAGCGCCCACGATTCCGTTCGGGCAAGTGTCCAACGTGCCCACCGACGACCCGAAGCACTGGAGCTGGATCAACTCGCCGCCCACTGCGGGAATGCCCGCCCTGGCGCTTTTCGAGGACCTCAAGCGGCGCAGCCTCACGATGGAGCCCTTCGAGCGGATCGCCAGAGGCCTCAGCGAGGTCTACGGTACGGCAATGACCGAGGAATAGCGAAGTGATTGGGTCCGACGCTCCGGCCCCGCAGGCTCTGAAACGGAGATGGCGGCTTCCCGGTCGCCCGTGGTCTCCCAGCCCCCTATCTCCGCGTTCCGTCCATTCGGAGCCAAGTCTTCCACTGCCTCCCTCGGTTGTCGTTAACTCTCCGATTGCAGCCGAGTCGGCACAGCGCATGGAGCCGGACCAGCCCATAGTTGAACCGGCAATTAGCCGGACAATCGGGTGGCTTCACCTCAATGATCCGCTGGCAATTCGGCCTCGGCCAAAGTTTGACCGGAGCGAGGGCGAAGCACGCGAACCGATGCGGCCGATCACACCGGACGACCTGTTCCTGCGCCTGCAGGCCGTACTGCAGCCGTCGCTAGAGTCATTCACCGATCCTGACGGGGTACTCGT
>VFKD01000111.1 GCA_009885735.1 bacterium | reverse complement strand
CGTGCCGTTTCGCGAAGTCGCCGTCCGGCGCAGGCTTGGCAATGTCGACCATAGGCTCTCTGCTAACTGAAACCAATTCGTTAGGATTCGCCTTGGCGCCAAGGAGCAAACGGACAAGCTCAACGTGTCCCCGTAGCACGGCATTGGTAAGCGAAGCCGTCAAATTGCCCTCGCTCATATCTAATGTCGCGCCTCGGGAGAGCAACAGAGATACGACTTCTGGCCTCTTGCTCGAGACAGCCGACAGGAGTGGCCCCCCGTAGCCGCCTGTGTCGCTGACCGGCCATCCCTGGTCAAGAAGGTAACGCACTACACCGACTTTATCCCGGTAAATGGCTTCACTCATAGCATTCCCGCGAACAGCTTTCCGACGGGCTTCTGCGTCCATCTTTTTGAATAGAGCCGCGACTTCTGTAACGTTGTTTTGTTGCACTGCCACGAAGAACTTGCTCTGCTCGCGGTCGCTAGCCCACGCATGATCCTTCTTTCGCCTAGCCTCACTCTCGCGCATCTGCCAGGCTGCCGCAATGCAAAGACCAATCACCGCCATCACGCCAAGCTCAATCAGCAGTAGCTGCCGCAGGCGTTCGCGACTCATGGGTTGCCGCCCAGTAACGGGCTGCCGATCACCTAGCTGAGAAGCCATGCAAGCCTCCTACCCCACCTCGATCACCTGTCCGTCGTATGCCAGCGCCATGTGCGAGGCCAGTTCGGCGTTCGTCACCTCATGGTCGAACTGGTGCGAAAGGTGCGTAAACAGAACCCGCTTCGCCTTCAGCTCTTTCGCCACATGTACCGCCTCCCACAATCCGAAGTGCGTGACGTGCGGCTTGTAGCGCACTGCGTCGAGAACGAGAAGCTCCAGGCCGTGAAGCTGTTCCATGGCATCGGGCGGAATGCGGTTCACATCGGTTACGTAAGCGAAGTCATCGAACCGATAGGCCAGCACCGGCAACTCGCCGTGCATCACGTAGAACGATCGGATGTCCAGCCCGAACAGCCCGAAGCGCCGCTGCACCTCATGCAGCTCTATTCGAGGTTTGCCGCCGCCTTCCTGGGTCTGCACGAAGATATAGCGATAGATGCGGCGAATGTCGTCGAGTGTCTCGCGGTCGCCAAAGACCGGGATCGCCTCGCCCGTGAGGTCGTTGAAGCGGCGCAGGTCGTCCAGGCCGAATATGTGGTCCGCATGCGTGTGCGTGAAGAGCACGACATCCACGCGGGTGAGCCCCACCGCAAGCGCCTGCAGGCGGAGCTCCGGAGTGGTGTCCACCAGGATGACTCGCCCCTCGTTCTCGACCGTGATAGAGGGGCGAAAGCGGCGATTCTTGGGGTTGGGTGAGGTGCAGACCTCGCACTCGCACCCTATCATGGGGACGCCGTGGCTGGTGCCGGAGCCTAGAATGGTGACCTTCATGCGCCGAATTGTACCCGCGCGGCTACTCGAAGGTGTGGCTGGGGGATGGCATAGCGAACAGAAGAAGAATGACGACGAGGCCGGACACCAGCAGCCAGTGCGGACGCAGGCCGCGAAGAGTTCCCGCCGCGCGCCCGCCCAAGGCGACGGCATAGAGCCCCCACACAACGAATGAGCCCCAAGTGTGCGAGTCTGCCAGCCAGTTCGCGGGAAGTCCGCCCGCTGCTGCTCGAACAATGCCCAGCACAATGCCGAGAGTAAGGAGAGGAAGACCGAACCCAGCCAGCAGCACCGCGATGTGATCCAGCGTGCCCAGCGGCGGAAGCCGGCGGAACATGCCTCGTCGGTCCGGATGCTTCAGCGCCCCATATTGATAGATGTAGAGCACTGCGCAGCATGCGGAGAGCGCGAAGAGCGCAAAGCTGAACAGAAGCAGAAGGATATGAATACTGACGATCCCGAGGCGAATCTCGTCCACCGTGCGAAGGGGTCCGCCAGAGCGAGCCAGTCCTCCAAACAGAAGCAGGCAGACAACGGGAACCGCCACTGCTCCCAGCGCGGGAACACGAGACCGAAGATCGAGCGGCAGGAACACCAGCGCGATAGCCCACGCAGCAATCGAGAGCGTGCCGAAGTTCGACGCAAACGGCGACTGATTCATGTTGACGCAGAAGAGTCCGATGGCCGCCGTATGGAGGAGGATTGCCGCAAGAAGGAGCCCGCGAGCCCTTGGCGTGTAGCGCGGCTGCTGCAGTGTGAGGTTCGCGCCATAGAGCACCGCCGCGCCCAGATAGGCCACTAGAGCGATGCCGTGCATCAATCCCGTGCTCATTCCGCCACCTCCGGCGCAGGCTTGGGAGCCTCCGCTTCGTCAAGCGCGAAGAGCTCCCTCGCAGCCTCCGCAAGCTCCCGCG
>VFKD01000304.1 GCA_009885735.1 bacterium | reverse complement strand
GGTCGCCCTCCTCGCCCACAACGCCGATGTGTGCGAGAGGGTCATGAAGCGTGCAGTTGGCAGACATCTCTACGGAATCGAGTTGGATTCGGCGTCGGCGTGCGGCGGAACGAAACGTTCCGATGAGGTCTGCGGCCAATGCGCCTAGGAGGACCTCAAGGGCGGAGGGATGGTTGTCGGTCGGCCGGAAGCTGACGGCGTCGCCTATGCGGAAGGCAAGGTTGCGGGCATGGACCGAAACGGCGTCGTCTTTGTCGGCGCGAACTCGCACCGTCCATACAAATTCACTCACGTCTTCGCGCTCATCGTTAGCCGAGAGACCGCATACATGATGATGTAAGCTCCAAACATGCGTCAGATTGATTAGTTCGGTGTAGGGGAGCCAACTCCCTTCCTGGGAAATATTCTCAGTGGCGCTCTACATTGCGAACGGCTCGCGTAAGCGTGCCGAGTAAAGTTGCTTGATCCATAGGCACTCTTGTCGTATAATCACACACGGAGCACGTACCTCATGGCGACACTGGCGGCGGAACATCATCCAATCAGCTTGCGATGGACGAGAGAGCGCTACTATAGCGCTCTTGATAGCGGCGTCATTCGGCGTGACGACAAGGTTGAGCTTATCGGCGGGCAGATCGTCACGCAAGGTACGGTGGTCCGGATACGGCAAAGGGCCAAGCAGTATTGGTTCAGTCGACGATGTGTTTCACAGACCCAGACCGCACAAACTCCCGCCACAAGGATTAGTGGACTCCTTGCCTGATCTCGTACAGACCCAAGACGTCGCACCCGATGCACAACTCCGAAGGGTGCTCGGTCCAAAGGACCTCACGTTCCTCATCGTTGGTTCCGTAATCGGCTCCGGCATCTTCCTGGTGCCTGGCGGAGTTCTCACGGAGACCGGTGGCTCAATTCCACTCGCACTCAGCGTCTGGCTCGTGGGCGGAATCCTTACCCTCCTCGGTGCGCTCACCTACAGCGAGATGACCGCGATGAACCCGCAGGCTGGCGGACTCTATGTGTTCATTCGCGATGGGTTTGGGAGGCTCCCAGCCTTTCTCTACGGCTGGGCTCTCTTTGCCGTGATCGGCAGTGGGGGAGTCTCGGCGCTTGCCGTTGCATTCAGCGCAACCCTGACTCAATTTATCCCCCTATCGTTGCTGCAGCAGAAAGCTGTGGCCGTCGCCATGATTGCGGCTCTGGTGGTGGTCAATGTTCGCGGCACTCGAAATAGCGCGAACCTCCAAAACTGGACTACCGCACTCAAGGCCGGCGTGATTATCCTGATGAGCCTAGTTCTGCTGCTTGTCGCCTTAGGAGGCTCTCGCAGTGGCGTGGTCGCTCCGCAGGTGCCGGCAATTTCAGGATCTATCGCTTCTGCGTTTGGAGTGGCAATGATAGGCGTGCTCTGGGCCTATGATGGCTGGCAGCAGGCCTCGTTCTGCGCAGGCGAGACCGTCCAGCCGCACCGCACTGTTCCGCGCTCATTCATCACGGGGACCTTGCTCCTCGTCTTCATCTATATGTTTGCGAACGTGGGCTATCTCGCCGCACTGGGGCCAAACGGCCTCGCGGCAACACAGAACGCGGCCGCGTCGTCTTTGGGCTCGTCAGTAGGCGGCTGGGCCGCGAACCTCGTCGCCGTCGTAGTGCTCATCTCCATGTTCAGCGCTGCAAACGGGGGAACTCTCGCGAACCCCAGGGTCTATTATGCGATGGCGGCCGATGGACTTTTCTTCCGCAAGTTCACCCAGGTTCATCCGAGAACGGGAACACCCGTGGTGGCAATCATAGCTGGTGGCGCATGGTCGGCGTTCCTGGCTGTGAACGGCAAGTTCAGCGAGCTGCTCACCACCTCCATATTCGCCGCATGGATATTCTACGGGCTCGGCGCGGCAGCCCTGTTCCAGTATCGCCGTAACATGCCTGAGGCAGAGAGGCCGTTTAGCGTTCCAGGCTACCCCTGGACTCCGCTCCTGTTCATCCTTGCCGCGACCGCACTGGTAGGGAATACCATTCTCTCGAAGCCGAAAGAGGCCGCCATCGGATCCGGGTTTGTGCTGCTCGGGCTGCCAGCGTATGCGTATTGGCAAGCAACAAGCCGTAGATGCAAAACCTCCACAGAGGAATCTGCCGCGACAAGCCTTTAGCCGTTGACTCTCCCTTCCGGCAGTTGCTATACTTAGGGCGGATGAAACGGAGATGTTTTTCTCCCCCATGTTCCAAAGTTTGTGCGGGCACGTTGAGGTGGTCCGCGTTGGCGAACGTTCTTTGCATGCCCGCACCAGCGAGGCGGCGAAGGCGTTTTTTTTGTGCCCGGCCTGCTCATCTACCGGCTTGGAAGCCCGGAAGCCGATCTTGTGTAACGGTTCGCGGTCGGTATTACAGATTCGACATTGCAAAGGAGAGGACTTACAATGACGCCCAGGGAAGTGATCGACCTCATTACGGAACGTGAGGCCAGAGTCGTAGACGTTCGGTTTGTCGACCTGCCGGGCCAGTGGCAGCATTTCTCGATGCCGGCCAAGGTGCTCACGGAAGATACGTTCGAAGAGGGAATTGGATTCGACGGCTCGTCGATTCGCGGATTCCAGAAGATCAACGAGTCCGACATGCTGCTCATCCCGGACCCGAACACCGCCTTTATGGACCCGTTCACGGACGTTGCTACGCTCAACATAATCTGCGACGTTGAGGACCCCATCACCCGTGAGCGATATAGCCGAGACCCACGAAACGTCGCAAAGAAGGCCGAATCCTACCTGCAGGCAAGCGGCATTGCCGACGTTGCCTATTTTGGGCCCGAGGCTGAGTTCTATGTGTTTAATGATGTGCGATACGACACGACGCCACACTCGGGCTACTACTTCCTAGACAGCGATGAGGGCATCTGGAACTCCGGACGCGACGAGAAGCCCAACCTCGGCTACAAGATCAAGTACAAGGGCGGCTACTTCCCGTGTCCGCCATCGGACAGCCTCCAGGACCTGCGCACCGAGATGATGCTGACGCTCATCGAGAGCGGCGTGGAGTGCGAAGTGCAGCACCACGAGGTCGGAACTGCCGGCCAGTCGGAGCTCGATATCAAGTTCGGCCCGCTGCTCGAGACAGCCGACAAGCTAATGAAGTATAAGTACATCATCAAGAACGTGGCGTTCCAGAACGGCTACACGGCCACCTTCATGCCGAAACCTCTGTTCCAGGACAACGGTTCCGGAATGCATTGCCACCAGTCGCTTTGGAAGAACGGGCAGAATGTCTTCTTCGATGAGAAGGGCTACGCGGGCCTCAGCGAGACCGCGCTCTACTACATCGGGGGCATCCTGAAGCACGCTCCAGCCATTCTCGCGTTTGCAGCTCCTTCCACCAACTCATATCGGAGACTGGTGCCCGGCTACGAGGCGCCCATCAACCTCATCTACTCCCAGCGCAACCGGTCTGCCTGCGTCCGAATCCCGATGTACTCAAAGAGCCCGAAGGCGAAGCGCATCGAGTTCCGCGCACCGGACCCAAGCTGCAACCCGTACCTTGCCTTCCCTGCAATGCTTATGGCAGGGCTGGACGGCATTGAGAACCGCATCCTCCCGCCGGATCCCATCGACCGAGACCTCTACGAGATGGAACCGGAGGAGCGACACGGCATCAAAATGACCCCTGGTACGCTGACCGAGGCTCTGAATGCGCTCGAAGAGGACAACGCATTCCTGCTGAAGGGCGGCGTCTTCACCAAGGACCTCATCGACGAGTACATCAGCTACAAGAGGCTGAATGAAGTGGACGCGGTCGCCCTGCGACCGCATCCGCATGAGTTCCACCTGTACTACGACATCTAATCCTGCGCTCGGTTCTAGAGCCCGCGCATCTCGCTGATGCGCGGGCCTCAGAGCCGCTTCTGGTGTGTTATAATTGCCCATGATCAAACCAAGAGAGAGCGTCATTGATCGGGTTGTGTCGCAGTTTGGCCAATGCCTGACATCGGATGCCGCCAATCGGATAGCCGCTCTCCGAGTCGATCCGGATATGCAAGGCCGAATTGACTACCTAGCCGAACTCAACGCCGAGGGCGACATCACATCCGACGACAAGGCAGAGCTTGAGGCGTATGTCTCCGCAGCCGCGTTCCTCTCCGTGCTACAAGCGGAGGCGCGGCGGATTGTACGTGACCGTGCCGACACATGATCTCCGCCGCGGTGCGGCGACTAGTCACCGATCGAGCGGAAGATAATTGCGAGTATTGCCGTCTCAGGCAAGTTGAAGAGCCGTGGATCCGATTCCAGGTCGAGCACATTGTGCCCAGGCAGCATGGCGGCAACGATGCTCTCACCAATCTTGCTTTGGCATGTCTTCATTGCAATGTACATAAAGGACCGAATCTTGCTGGTATCGATCCGAAGACAGGTGAGATGGTTCGCTTGTTCCACCCACGAGTGGACGCATGGGACGAGCACTTCGAGGTTGTGGGACCATTCGTCATCGGGCGAAGCGACATTGGACGGTCGAGTGTTCGGGTTATGAACATGAACGCCGAGAATCGCGTTTGGCTTCGCCTGCGGATCTGACACCACTCCGCTGAATCAGGCCTCCGAAGAGATGCGAACAGTCATCTCGCTCGGGTCGCTGGTTCCTGGACGCGACATGTATGCGGTGCTGCCGCACCCGCACGAGTTCCACCTCTACTACGACAGCTAAACCGCATTTCCGGACCCGCATGCGGCGAGTGCCGCAGGCGGAAAGTAAGCAGAACAGGCAGGGCCCGCGCTGTGTAGCGTGGGCCCGGGCTGTAACTATGCAGCATCGGTAAGATAACGAGCTACTCAGGCTGCTCAGACTGGTGAGTTTACGACAACAGCCTCATCAGGAAGGCCCCCAGTATTCCGCCAAGACCTCCAGCAACGAGGGCGGTTTGAAGGATTAGCTGCGAAACGCGCTGCTGCCGTTCGGTCTTCTGCTGAGGAAGACGAACCTCGTGCAGAGGAAAGCTCTTCGACTTTAGTCCATCCGAAGCGGTGACTTTCTCGCTCGCTGCATCGTACACCTCAACATCAACGTCGTACCATCCCCAGGTTGGCCAATTTACCTGCAGCTTTTGTCCGGGCAGGATGCGGAAGGGTTTCACGTCAACCGCTGGGAGCGAATGGTCGCTTCCGGAGATAAATCGAACTTGCACGACACCATCTGAGAGGCTTGAGACGGTAGCCACATAGAACGCGTCGTCCGCGGATTTGGCAAACACGCGATCTCCCACTGCAACAGGTATTGTGGCCGTCCCAGCTCTCTCTGCAAGCGCTTGAGTGATAGCCTCGCGGGTGATTCCCACGTCCTGTGCAGCACGAACGAACGAGTCCAGATCTGTCGGCTGGTCCCCTGGCCGAATGCCTGCGGAATCTATGTCGGCAGCCCGCCGCAAGACCTCATTGAGGTCATCTGTTGTAAGTTCAGTGGTTTGAAGCTGATGCTGCATCGAAGCTGATCTCCAATCTATACCCGGCCCTGCAGGAAGTTCTCAAGGATGGTTCGCCCGTCCGGAAATCGTTCCGAGTAGTCCTCCGGGTGAAACTCAAGGCCGGTGAGCGGCCTGCTCTTGTGGCGCATTGCCTGGATCTTGCACTCTTCAGTGGAGGCAAGCAGCCGGAAATCGGGCGGGAGCGTCTTGATTTCGCAGTAGTGCGACTCGTAGACAACGGGCGGCCTTGCGCATGCGTGGAACAGCGAATCCTCGCAGTTCAGCTCCAGTTCATAGAAGCCACGTTCCATGATGAAGTCTGGGTGATAGTCCGGATTCGTGATGGGCTCACCAGCGCGGCGCTTGCGCATCGGCTCGTCGTAAAGCTTTGCCGCGTTCTTCATGGCGCCGTTGAAATAAAAGCCCATCAACTGGTGGCTGCCGCAGAGCGCGAGTATAGGCAGCTTGGCTGCTTCATTCACCCAGTCGCACACGGGCTTGAAGCTTGCAATCTCGTAGTCTTGAAACGAGCGTGCAAACCCACTTAGAATGACATGAGTTGGATCGAGCTTCCGCATCAGCGCCGGAGTGAAGTGATAGAACGGAACCCTGAGGCATAGCGTGCCCTTTGGCGATGCAAGCTCGAAGCGCTGAGCATGGCGCGCATAGGTTCCGGCCCAGGAAAGCCACTCGTCCGGCTGTGCAAATCCAATATAGACGATCATATCGACCTCATTTCAGCTGCAGCAGTGTCAATCTATGGTTCGACCCGTGTGCGGCTGTTCCTGCTTGACCGTCGCGTGGACGATGTGGACAGGGTGGACTCCCATGTGTATACTGGCTCAAGGACTACCGCAGGGAGTCGTTCAGGAGATTTTGACCATGCGTCCCGGCCTTCATATCGACCCACCGCTTGCGCTGATTCCGGGCGAACTAAAGTTATATGGCATTGCTGTGTTTCAGACTACTTTGCGTAATCCTCAGCGGCTCTCGAAGGAGGGCGTGCCGGACCAGGCTGACCTGGATGCCTACCGATCTCAGTCGTATGGGCTCTGGGGCATCGCTCATGCGTCGCTGCTCATCAACCTTGCTTCGCTGGACCCGCGCACGCGCAACGCCTCCGTGAGCGCAATCGCGGCGGATGCAAATCTCGCCGCGACTATTGGCCTTCATGGGGCGAACTTTCACGCGGGCTACCAGAAGGGCCACCCAACCACTCGGGCTGCTCTCGACAAAGCCGCGAGAAAACTAGCGGAGGCAATTGCGAAGCTCAAACCAGGCGCCCGCCTTCTCCTCGAGAATAGCTGCGAGGGCACGGAACTCTGCCAGACAGTTGAGGAGATGGCGTACATCGTCTCAATCGTCGGCGCTCCGGTCGAGCAGCTTGGGATTGTGTTGGACACCTGCCATTTGCATGTCGCGGGCTTCGACCTGTCGCTCGCAGATGCGGCGGACCGCCTGGCAAACGATCTTGCTGACGCAGCCATTGCGGATCGGCTTACGGCGCTGCACTTCAACGATGCGCAATTCCCTGCGGGCAGCAAACGAGACCGCCACGCCGCGCCGGGAGAGGGAACCATTGGCGTTGGCCTTCGGAATATGCTCACTCATCCATTGTTTGCCGAGCTTCCGCTCATACTGGAAATGTCGACGGAGTCTGCCGTGCGGGGAATAGCCTACCTGAGCGGAAAGGAGCATTAAATGCAGCTTGGATTTGTAAGCGCAATCCTTCCGGACCTTTCACTCCGCGAGGTCCTGGAGTATGCCGCTGAGACCGGATACGCCTGCGTAGAGGTGATGTGCTGGCCCGTGGGACAGGCAGAGCGGCGCTATGCGGGAGTGACGCACATCGACGTCGCATCGTTCACAGCCCAGAAGATCGAGGAGATTCACGACCTCACCTGCGGCACAGGGGTCGGTATCAGCGGCCTCGGTTACTATCCGAATCCTCTCTCGCCGAGCTCAGACGAGGCGCTCATTGCAACGGAGCAGATAACTCGGGTGATCGACGCTTCGGCGGCGCTGGGTATCGGCGTAATGAACACCTTCATTGGTCGAGATCCGAGCAAAAGCGTGGATGACAACTGGCCGCGCTTCCTCGCTGTCTGGACACCCGTTGTTGCCCACGCCAAGGCAGCCGGCGTCAAGATTGGCATCGAGAACTGCCCGATGTACTTCTCGGCAGACGAGTGGCCGTCGGGCAAGAACCTAGCAATCTCGCCTGCGGTCTGGCGAAGGATGTTCGAGGACTTCCCTGGGGACACTCTTGGCCTGAACTATGACCCTTCGCACCTCGTGTGGCAGATGATGGATCCCATTGCGCCCATCTTGGAGTTTGCGGACAAGCTCGTGCATGTTCACGCAAAAGACGTTCGCATCGACCGGGCCAAGCTCAACAATGTCGGCATCATGGCCCCACCGAACGAGTATCACGACCCGAAACTTCCCGGACTGGGCGAAGTGGACTGGGGGCGGTTCTTCTCGACACTGTGCGACGCAGGCTACGATGGTCCCGTGTGCGTTGAGGTGGAGGATCGTGCATACGAGGGAAGTCTTGAATCCCGCAAGGCGGCACTGCGCCAAAGTGCAAGGTTTCTTCGCAACTTCATCTAGGTCCGATATCAACGTATAGGGGAACACTTCTTGCGATACACCTACGACGAACTGGCTGGGATGCTCGATCACAGCCTTCTGCATCCCACCATGACCGATGCGGAGCAGGAGGAGGGCTGCAGGGTGGCAGCGAAGTACGGCTGCGCATCCGTGTGCGTTAAGCCCTATTTCGTTGCAAGGGCATGCGAGCTGCTGGCCGGATCCGGGGTCGCCGTGGGAGCGGTGGTCGGCTTTCCGCATGGAAGCAGCACGTCGGAGTCGAAGAGATACGAGACCGAGCTTGCCTGCCGGGATGGAGCGACTGAGATCGACATGGTGATCAACATCGGCAAGGCGCTGTCTGGCGATTGGGCTTATGTTGAGCACGAGATTCGCATGGTAACCGACGAAGCTCACAGCAACGAGGCCATCGTGAAGGTGATCTTTGAGACGGACTTTGTGACGAACGACTCGGACAAGGTTCGACTGTGCCAAATCTGCGAGCGGGCAGGGGCTGACTTTGTGAAGACATCTACCGGCTATGGCTTTGTCAAAGGAGCGGACGGCAAGTACTCGTACGCCGGAGCGACCGAGCACGACCTGAAGTTGATGCGGGCGAACTGTTCACCCCGCGTTCAGGTTAAGGCAGCCGGAGGTGTTCGGGACCTGGACTCACTTATGCTCGCTCGAGACCTGGGCGTAACCCGCGTGGGAGCGTCTGCAACGGCAGCGATGATGGAGGAGTATTTGCGGCGGGCCTCCGAGACTGATGCCCAAGCGGAGGCAAAACAGGCGACATTGGGAGTGGGTGGATACTAGGTTTCGCGACCAGCCAAGGCACTCGCGTTCGTACTGTGTTAGAACAAGAACAGCTTCAGCAGCAGCCCGCCAATGTCCTGCAGCCCGATGCTGTTCTTCTTGCGCTGGGGCACCTGCACCATGTCGCCCGGAAGCAGCTCGAAGTCCGGCGCCTCTCCCCGAGCGATCTTCTCGTAGTTGACGCTTACCGACTCGGCCCGCGTTGGGTCCTTCATCATCCCGCGCATCAGCAGCAACTGACGGCGATCCGCATCGGGCCGGAACCCTCCCACGTTCTGGATAGCCTGCGTGATGGTCACCTTGCCCTTGTAGTCGAACGTTGAAGGGGCGGGGACCGCTCCCAGAATGGCATAGCGGAGCCCGGAATCCCTCACGGTGACGAAGAGGGTGTCATCCGGCTTCAGCGCCAGGTCGTCGGTGGCGACGCCGCG
>VFKD01000059.1 GCA_009885735.1 bacterium | reverse complement strand
TCTCCCTCTTCCTTGATCAGATGCACGTAGTGGGACAACATCATGATCCCGTTGCGCGTGGCGATTCCAAACAGGGTGATGAACCCAACCAGTGAAGCAACTGAGAGTACGCCGCCGGTGAGGTAGACAGCGACTACGCCGCCTACCATTGCCTGGGGCAAGTCCACCATCACCAGAAGCGCCAGCCGCCACGAAGACAGCGCCAAGAAGAGGGCCAGGAAGATTGCCACCACGGTAAACCCACCCAGAAGGAGAATGCGACTCATCGCGGACTGCTGGCTCTCGAATTGGCCGCCGTACTCCACGAAGTATCCGGGCGCCCAGCTCGCCTGCACACCGCGCATTTGCACTTGAAGCTCGGTGACGACGCTGTTCAGATCACGTCCCTGGACGTTCGCCTGCACTACGATACGACGCGAAACGTTCTCCCGGTTGATGGTGTTGGGTCCGCTGCTCGTTCGGACCGTCGCTAGCTGGCCCAGCGGTATTCGCGCTCCGGAGGGAGTGCTCACGAGAGTTGATCGAATGACATCGACGTTGTTGCGCGAGGCTTCGTCGAACCAGACCACCAAGTCATAAGTGCGCTGTTCCTGCAGTATCTGGCCGACCACATGCCCACCGAAGGCCGTCTCCAGCGTGTCGGCAAGTGCGGCAGGCGTTAGGCCGTAGCGCGCCGCGGCGTCACGATCGATGTTCACCTGAACCTGTGGAACCTCTATCTGGGGCTCGACCTGCAGGTCTACCACTCCAGGAACCGAGGCCATCGCTTCCCTGACTTCCTGTGCTCGCTTGCGAAGCACAGTCAGGTCCGGGCCATATACCTTTACCGCCAGGGCGGCCCGAACGCCGGAGCTGAGGTGGTCGAGCCGGTGTGATATTGGCTGGCCGACAGCGATCACGGCGCCGGGAATCAGCTTCATCTTCTGTCGAACCTCTGCGAGCACTGCCTCCTGAGAGCGCTTCGAGCGGCGCATTCCCACGTCGATCTCGGAGTAGCCCACCCCCTCCGCATGCTCGTCCATCTCTGCCCGGCCGGTGCGACGACCCGTGTGTTCGACCTCCGGCACCGTTAGGAGTGTCTTCTCAATGATGGAGCCGATGCGGTTTGATTCCTTCATCCCCGTTCCAGGCGGCAGAATGGCGCTTATGGACAGTGATCCCTCGTTGAAGGGCGGCAGGAACTCGCGGCCCAGCGACGGCAGCAAGGCGACGGCTGAGAGAACCGCCACGGCTGCCGCACCAACAACGGGGACCGGATGCCGGATGGCCCACCGGACTAATGGTGCGTCCAACTGCTTCAGCTTGCGCACCAGCCAGGAATCCTTCTCCTCACGACCTTGTTGGCCTGAACGCGCAAGCAGGAAGGCGCAGAGCGCGGGGGTGACCGTGAGTGATACGACCAACGACGCGCTTAGCGCAACGATGAACGAGAGGCCTAGCGGCTGGAAAACCCGTCCCTCCATACCCTCGAGAGAGAGCAGCGGCAGAAAGACCAGTACAATGATGACCGTGGCGAATACGATGCTGTTTCGAACCTCCGCGCTCGCGGCAAACACGACCTTGAGCGGAGGCTCCGGCACAGGTTTCAATCGATTCTCGCGCAGCCGGCGATAGACGTTCTCGACGTCGACAATCGAGTCGTCCACGACCAGGCCAATTGCCACCGCCAGGCCGCCGAGCGTCATCGTATTGACCGATATTCCGAAGTAGTTCAGCACCAGCATGGCAATAACGAATGAGAGCGGAATTGCCGTCAGCGAGATAATCGTAGTTCGCAGATTAAGCAGAAAGAGCAGCAGGATGACAAAAACCAGAATGCCGCCGTCTCGAAGAGCCTCCTTCACATTGTCAACCGCTGCTTCAATGAAGGTTTCTTGGCGAAAGAGATTCCGGTTGATCTTCACATCCGACGGTAGGCCCGCCTGAATGTCGCTAAGCGCCTGGTCGATAGTCTTCGTCAAGACCAGCGTGTTGGCATTTGGCTGCTTCTGCACCGACAGGATTACGGCCGGATCCCCATTTACGCTTGCGTCTCCGCGAGGAAGGCCGGCCCCGAATCGGATATCCGCCACTTGCCCTACTGTTACTGGGACGTTGTCCCGAACGGTGATTACTGTGCGAGCGATATCCTCCGGAGTGTGAGCCCGTCCGGTGATGCGAATCACTGCCTCCCGCTGGGGCGATTGGAGAAACCCGCCGGATGTGTTCAGATTCGACTCCCGGACGGCCTCCGTGAGCTGGTCCAGAGTGACATCGAACTGTTTCAGCCTTGCTGGATTTGTAAGAACTTGGAACTGCTTGGCTCCACCGCCGATAGGCACCACCTGCGAGACTCCGGGAACGGCCAGCAGCCTCTGACGCACAACCCAATCCGCTATGGACCTCACCTCGATGGGCGGGGTTTTGCCGCCCTCGCTAGAGAGTGAGATGAGCATAATCTCCCCCATAATCGACGAGATTGGTCCTAGAGACGGAACTGATCCCGCCGGAAGGCGGGCCTGCGCGAGCTGGAGTTTTTCGTTGACTATTTGTCGGGCCCGAAAGATATCCGTGCCCCAGTCGAACTCGACCCAAACAATGCCGAGTCCGGCGCTCGACGCGGACCTAACGCGCTGAACACCGGTTGCCCCATTCATTAACGTTTCGATGGGAAAGACGACGAGCGGCTCGACCTCCTCGGGCGCCAGCCCGTGCGCCTCAAGCATCACGGTGACCACAGGTCTGTTGAGGTCCGGAAGAACATCCACGGGCATCTTTGCCGTTACGCCCGCCCCGTAGAACAGGACCATTATTGCAGCGCAGACCACGAGGAATCGGTGGCGGATGCTGAACTGAATGACGCTATTTAGCACTTGGGCCTACCCTTTCCTTGCGTGCGCAAGAAGTTGGTATGCTCCCTGGGTAACCACCGTATCGCC
The DNA here is from genome assembly GCA_009885735.1 of bacterium. Classification (GTDB taxonomy): domain Bacteria; phylum Armatimonadota; class Chthonomonadetes; order Chthonomonadales; family CAJBBX01; genus VFKD01. The sequence goes on along the minus strand of VFKD01000059.1, from coordinate 6,598 downwards.
AGGCTTCAAGCCGGACTTCACGATGACCCTATCTCCCAGGTTGCCGGATAGCTGAATGATCCGTCTGCGATAACCTTCGCCTTCGACAACAAACACGACGTGCTCTCCGCCCTCTTCCTGCACAGCCTCTTCAGGGATCGTTACCGTCGCCGCGGAGCCGGATGCACCGATGGCCACACGAACGAACATGTTCGGCTTCAGCGCACCGCCGGGATTGGCAACCACGGTTCGCACGCGCACTGCGCGTGTCTCCGGATTCACCTCGCCGCCAATGTATCCAACAACCCCGTCAAATGTGCGACCAGGGACAGCGTCCGCTCCAATGGACACCCTCAGTCCAAGGCGAATGCGGGCCACATCTTTCTCAAACACATCGGTCTCCACCCACAGCGATCCTGTGTTCAAGATGGTGCAAAGCACCTGCCCGGCTGATATGGTCTGACCTACGCTCGCCGAGCGGTTTAGCACTTCGCCGCCGATGGGCGCGGTTATCGCCACATGGCTGCCTGTGTCCGGGCCAACTCCAAGCATCTGGAGGCGACTCATCGCCGTTGAGACTGCCTGGCGTGCTCGTGCCACAAGCGCCTGGGCCTCGCGCAGACCGCTTGCCGCGCCTTCCAGGCTCCTCTGCCTGCCAGCAGCGACGGCGCGCGCGATCTGCACCGCGTTGCGTGCGGCCTCCTCGTCCGCCTCCGCCTGCTGCACCTCTTTCGCATTGCGAAGCCCTGCGGTATTCAGCTTCTCCTCACGGTCCATTGCAGCCTGAGCGATGGCTTGCTGTCGGCGCGCTGTGGTGACCCGAGTTCGGCCTTGCGTCAATAGTGACTGTGCAGCCTCCACCTCTTTGCGGGCGACCAATCCTTCGCGCAGTCCCGATTCCAGCCGCACTGCCTCGCTCTCGAGCTGCGCGAGCGCGGACTGGGCCGACTGCATCTCTCCCTCTGCGGACGCGACGGCGGATTTCGCCGATTCAACTGGCTGTTGCGAGAATGCGCCCGCCGCAGCCAGCGCCCGCTGCCGTTCAAGCGTCTTCTGCAGGCTCGCTGCCTTGCCGTCAGCCAGCGCGAGCTCCGATTGAGCCTGAGCCAGCATCGCTTCCGATTCGCGCACGCTCGACGCGGCACGCAGCTTGGCGGCCTCTGCCTGCAAGACTCCACCGCGTCCGCCTGCCAGCGCGGATTGAGCATCGGCAATTTCCGGGCTGTCGATGACGGCGATGACGTGCCCTGCCCTCACGGCATCGCCGGAGGTTGCTCCAACGCGCACAATGCGCCCGCCAACATGGCTGTTCACTGTGACCGCCTGATTCGGGTTTGGGCGCACCATTCCGGTAGTAACCAAGGCATTGGCATGCCGATGCGCCGTTACCGGTACAACGCTAAGGCCAATTGCCTCGGCAGACTCCTTGGAGAGCGTGATCACATCCGGATCAGGGGGCGCCATCTCCTCATTCTCAATCGAGAGGCGAAATCGATACTTCTCTATGGTCTGCACAGCAGCGTCTTTGAGATCCGCCGTCGGGTATGCCTTGAGGGGACTCACCGGTGTACCAAACGTGCCTGCAACGGCGAGATGGCGCCCATCAGGCCCATGCATGTGCCCCTCTTCTCCCTCGTCCTGCGCAAACGACGAGGAGAGCGGCAGCGTGGCGCCCAGAAGTGCGAGAGCGATCAGAGAGCCGGCAACTCCGCCTCGGCCGCTGCGCCTGCCCAGCATGTACGCAACTACAACCAGCAGCGCTGCGCCAACTCCCCAGGGCCACAGGGTGCTCGCCGGTTGGCCCTTCCCGTCAGAGGCAGGTGAGGTGACCGCCGGCACCCAGACGGGAAACTCAAGCGTGTACTCTTTCTTGTCCGGCATCGTCACCTTTTCGACGATGACGTATTCGCCCGGCTGCTTGTACATCATGTGGGAGCCGTAGACTCCGTTTTCGGGCTCGTAGGCGTTGTGCTCCCTGTGGATCGGCTTGGTCCGGTCGTTCCTTGGATAGACGGTCGAATGTACATCGCAACCTATCACCAGGGTTCCCTCGCCCTTAGGACCCGGATTGCTCATGTCTGTGATCATCAGGTCGTGGTGGCTCAGGATCGACTTACCCGCAGTTGTGCCAAACGTGCTTGCAACGGCAACGTGGCGACCGTCCGGCCCGTGCATGTGTCCCTCTTCGCCCTCATCCTGTGCGACAGCCGGAATGGTAACGAAGAGCGCGGCGGCAAGGCAAACTGGGCGCATGGCGCTAAAAAGTGTTCGTGTCATGGTCGAGGTTCTCCGTTTACGGCGGGTCGAGGTGCCGGCTGCAGACCGGGAATTGTTCCAAGTGCGTGGTCCAGGGAGATGCGCGCGCGTACGGCATCGTACAGAGAGGCAAGGTAGTCGGTGCGAATCTGCTGCGAGATTCGCTGTGCGTCGAGCACCTCCAGGAACGAGGAGAGCCCCTTCTCGAAGCCTGCTCTCGTGGCGCTAAGGAGTTCCTCGGTTCGCGGCAGGATGGTCGTATCGAAGTTGCGGACAATGCCAACGGCCGTCGAAAGCTTCGCGACAGCTTGCTCTATTTCAATCCGAAGCGTGAGTTCCACCGACCGTCGCTCTGCCTCGCGTTCGCGAACGCCGGCCTGTGCCCGATCGACTCCGGCGCGCACCCGCCCTCCGTCGAGGAGCGGAAATGCAACGCGAAGCTGGAATCCCAGATTCCGGCTCTGAAACGGCTGGCGATCAATGCTCCAGGTGTCGACGGCCATCTCTGCGAATGCGTCCGGTTGCCCATCGGCCTTTGCTATCGCCACCGAGCCCTTCTGTGCTTCTACGCGCGAGCGGGCAGCCGCTGCCTCCGGCCTGTTGCGCAGGGCCTGTTCTACGAGCAAGACGGTGGCCGGCGGCGCAGCGGGAGCAGTCAGGGAGTCGCCAAGGTTGAGTTCGGCAGCCGGTGGCCTTCCGAGGAGAAGATTCAGGGTCGCATCGCGCGCAATCGTGTCACCGCGCGCTCGGAGCACCTCCTGCTCAGCGCGGGCCGCTTCAATCGCCGCGCGCGTCGCCTGCACGGCCGGAGCTTCGCCTATCTGCGCCTTCTTTTGAACAGATTCAAGAATCTGGCGGACTACATCCAGCGACTCTTGTGCCGCCTTCTCAGCCGCTCGCGCGCGCACCGCATCGAAGTAGGCCGCTCTGACCTCCGCCGCTGCGTGCAGTCGCGAGGCGGCTAGATCGGCGACTGCCGCTTCTCGGTCCGCTGAAGCTCGTCGAGTTTCGGCAGACCTTCGGCCGCCCACATCCAGGTTGTGAGAGAACAGGGAATTGCCGTTCGTAAATCCCAGTCCGGGAGCTATTTCGGCCTGAATGCCGTTCCCGGAGCGAGCGCCCCGCAGCCCAGCTTCCGCTGCCGCCAATCGGCTCCGGGCCGCGGATACTTGGGGACTGTGCTCAATGGCTGCTCGCACGGCTTCCTCGGCAGAAAGAGGCTGCTGCGCGGCCAGAGAGTTAGGAAGCAGAAACAGAAGGACGATCGTGCAGTATTTCAAGGCGTTCTCCTAACGAGTTCAGATTGGGGACTCGCAAGAGCGAGACCCAACAAGATGAGGCTGAACCGTTAGGAGAGAGGGGGTGCGCGGAGGCTTGTATGGAGAGACGCGAGAATGCGGCCAGGCGGACCGCGACCCTGCATGGTCCGCATGGATGGGCTGACTACGGGTGCAAACACAACCAGAGGTGTGCTTATCGCAACGCAATCGGAAGTGGACGGGAGAGTATGACTGCCTACCGCCGCGTACGCGCGCTCAAATGCCGGTGAGAAGCTACATTCGTCGTGCGCAGAGCCAGCAATGTGCGCACTCGGAACGCCTGGACCGTGCGAATGCGGCTCGTGTGCCGTGCCTTGATCGGGATGCTCACAGCAACTCTTGAAGAGCCCTATGCCGCACACAGCCTTGTCGCAACTCCAGATGCCCGTCACGTTGGCAAACATCACGAAAGGGAGAACGAGAGCGAGAGACAAGCGGCGCTTAGGATTCAGGCGTAGCATCGTTCTGTGAGTATACCACTCCAACCGCGCGATTTGCATGGCGCTGAGGCAGGTCCGCAGCCTGGCACCGGACCTAGCAGCCGGCCTCCTGGCGACATCATCAACCCTTGCTAGGGCGCGTTGCGCTCCACGCGGATCGTGCCATCCAGCCCGCACTCAAGTATCAAGTTGCCGTCCCATGCCGTGGAATATATTGCTTTGCTGACGGTGTACGGAACGAATGTGTGAACGGTCAGGCCCGCCATCACGCCGAGCGCGGCAGTGCGCATTCCCGGAATGGCGGCGGCGATCATGTCGAGTGTTCCTTTGTTTGGGTGGCCGTAGGCAAAGGTCGAGTGCAGCCGTCGCGGTGTTTTGCCGTAATCCCACGCCCCAACAGCGATCACGGCGGCATCGGGGCTCATCTGGTCGAGGAGCAGCTGCCAGGTCCCGTTCTTCGCTCCATGGTGTCCCACCTGATAGGCGTCTATATCCAGCATCTGGGTGGACGCATAGAAGGTCGTCAACCTCTTGAGCGCAGGCGTCTCCGCGTCTCCTGTAACCAAAAAACTTGAGTCGCCAAAGTCCACGCGAACGACCAAGCTATGGTTGTTTGGATCCTTAAAGTCGCGCTGCGACCAGCCCGGATTGATCGATACCGCTGACTGCAAGATCCAGACTCGAGGATCGCAAGTCGAACATCGGACAGGATCGATGTCGCGATCTGTAAGTCCGGTCGGTGAAGGAAGAGCGCGCACCTCGTCGTGTCGAACCTCCCGCAGCCGAATGTTGCGGCCACCCGTGCGAAGGTTGCAGGCAACCCATTGGGCCTGCGGCTTTCCGGAGCCGGTTCGCAGGCCGCTGTCCACGTAACGCAGCACCTTGTACCTCTCAACCACCTTTCGGAGCATCCGCGTGTGGTCGACATGACTGTGCGTAAGGATGACGGACTTGAAGGTCTTGCGAAGGTCCGTTCGGCGCGCAAAGAACACGTCGAGGTAGGCCTGCAGGCGAGCGTCCGACGCCGCATCCTGCCCACCGGCATCCACCAGCATGGCCCCGCAGGGGAACTCCAGGAGCGTCGCCGCGCCCTGGCCCACGTTGATGCAGTGAACACGCATCGTGGGCGGCTGAGCATGCGCAGCCATGCTAAACAGCGCAAGACCTGCAACTTGAGCGCCAAGCACCAATCGCGATGTCCGTAATCTAGGCATTCATACTCTCCATAGGCAAGAACTTTAGGGGACCGAACGCGCGGTCGCGTTCGGCGGATGGTCAATAATGTTCAGGTAAGTGATTCTTGATGCACCCTTCGACAGCGCCTCGAAACGGCTGAGGCGCACTCAGGGCGAACGGAGTTGGGCAAAGCGAGCATTGATGAACGGATGGTTACCCCTCCGAGCCGTCGGGTTTTCGGAAAGACAGGCTCGCTGAGTTAATGCAGTACCTCTGCCCGGTAGGCTTCGGTCCGTCCGGAAACACATGCCCGAGGTGTCCGCCACAGCCGGCGCACATTACCTCGACTCTCAGCATGCCGTGCGATCGGTCTTCTTCAGTTATGATGTTCGCCTTGTCGGCGGAATCCCAGAAGCTGGGCCAGCCGCAGCCTGAGTCGAATTTCTCCGAACTGGTGAAGAGCAGCGCACCGCACCCGGCACACGTATAGGCGCCGTCTTCGTGGCTGTTCCAAAAGACACCGGTAAAGGGCCTCTCGGTTCCCTTGTCGCGCAGTACATGATACTGCTCGGAGCTCAGATCTCTGCGCCACTCAGCCTCTGTCTTTTCTACATTCATGTTGGGTTTAGCCTCCACTCGACCTCTCTCCCGTCAACGACAGCATCGCCAGCCAGCGTGAACGACCGCAAAAAAGACAATCACCCTACTCTTCCCGAGCGAACTCCGCCATGTATTGCGCCAGCGCATAGGCCCCATCAATCGGGAAGGCGTTGTAGATGGATGCTCGAAATCCGCCCACGGACCGATGCCCTTTGAGGCCGTCCATCCCCACCGACTCGGCGCCAGACAGGAACTCCTTCTCCCGCGACTCTTCCTTGAGGCGAAAGGTCACATTCATGAGCGAACGATGCTCCTTCACTGTCACGGCGGGCTCATAGACCTCCGGATAGCTGTCGAGCGCAGTGTAGAGCGCCGAGGCCTTCATGCGGTTCATGCTCTCCACCGCGGCCACTCCGCCTTGTGCGGCAATCCACTTGAGGACTAGGCCAACCACGTAGATGGCGAAAGTAGGCGGCGTGTTATAGAGCGAATCCTGAGAATCGTGCGTGGCATACCGAAAGATGGTCGGAATGTCTTTGCGAGCACTCGAGAGGAACTCTTTTCGTGCCACCACCATGGTCACGCCCGCAGGTCCGAGGTTCTTCTGGGCGCCGGCATACAGGAGCGAGAGCTTCGAGTAGTCGAACTTTCGGGCAAGGATATCCGACGAGAAGTCCGCAACTAGCGGGGTCGCACCAACGGCAGGGAGAGACGGCCACTCGGTCCCCTCAATCGTGTTGTTCGTGGTGAGGTGGACATACTTCGCGCCCTCTGTGAGGGTCAGCGAAGTCGGCAGGCAAGAGTACCGCTCCCCCTTCGAAGTGGCGC